>NZ_JBJUSF010000028.1:0-33463 GCF_046098195.1 Streptococcus sp. ST14 | reverse complement strand
CGAACACAGCAGTTAAGCCCTAGAACGCCGGAAGTAGTTGGGGGTTGCCCCCTGTGAGATATGGAAGTCGCTTAGCTTTTATCCGCCATAGCTCAGTTGGTAGTAGCGCATGACTGTTAATCATGATGTCGTAGGTTCGAGTCCTACTGGCGGAGTATAAATCGAAACGTTCAATTGAGCGTTTTTTTATTTATAAATATAGTGGACTGTTGAAATTTCAAATTTTAGTTTTTAAATCTATAATTACCTCTTTATTTTATTTTTAGTTCGTTTAGCTTTAAATTCTTCTTTTATAGAATTTGAAGCTTTTTTAGTTCCTTTTTTTGTTAGACTAGTGTTACTAATAAGAAAGGGAGTTTTTATATGCTTCAGAAATTTTATGATCGAGCATTTGTCTTTTTGAAACTAGTTGAACAAGAATATGCCTCTTTAGGCCAGAGTTGTTCAGAGTGGGAATCACTTCATCTACGTTTTTTACTATATTACTTAATCCGATTTAAAATTAAAAGTGATAGGGACTTTTCTCTATATCACTTTAGAACAGCTTATCGTTTATATCTAGATAAATTACTGCAAGGTGGTACAACTCTTATCCAATAGGAAGCATCTATATCATAATTACGAACGATAGTTGTAGCTAGTTTTTAAAAAATATAGAATTAGCTTATAATCAAAGGTTTTTATATTTAGAAATGAAAGAATTTCCAAATCTTTTCTACTGTTTCTTCTTGATAAAATAGTGTTTTTTTCTTATAATAAATTGTAAGATATAATTGTGGGTGAAATTCCTGCCATGTATATGAGAAAGGACGAGCTCCTAGTAGCTCAGACGAATTTTATTATGACTTCAGTTGTTGTTGTAGGTACCCAATGGGGTGATGAAGGTAAAGGGAAAATTACAGATTTTCTTTCTGCTAATGCAGAGGTAATTGCTCGTTATCAAGGTGGTGATAATGCTGGTCACACGATTGTGATCGATGGTAAGAAATTTAAGTTGCACTTGATACCATCTGGAATTTTCTTTCCTGAAAAAATCTCTGTTATTGGGAATGGGATGGTTGTAAACCCTAAATCTCTAGTAAAAGAGTTGAATTATCTTCATGAAGAAGGTGTGACAACAGATAATTTGCGCATTTCTGATCGTGCGCATGTTATTTTGCCTTATCACATTGAGTTGGATCGCTTGCAGGAAGAAGCTAAGGGTGACAATAAGATTGGTACTACAATCAAGGGAATCGGTCCAGCATATATGGACAAGGCTGCTCGTGTTGGAATTCGTATTGCGGATCTTTTGGATAAGGATATTTTCCGTGAACGTTTGGAACGCAATCTTGCGGAAAAGAATCGTTTGTTTGAAAAATTATATGATAGTATCCCTATTTCAGTTGATGATATTTTTGAAGAATATTATGAATATGGTCAACAAATTAAGCAATACGTGACAGATACATCCGTTATCTTGAACGATGCGCTTGATAATGGCAAACGTGTGCTGTTTGAAGGTGCGCAAGGTGTTATGCTAGATATTGACCAAGGTACGTATCCATTTGTTACGTCGTCAAACCCTGTCGCTGGTGGTGTGACAATTGGGTCTGGTGTTGGCCCAAGTAAGATTGACAAGGTTGTAGGTGTATGTAAAGCCTACACAAGTCGTGTAGGAGATGGACCTTTCCCAACTGAATTATTTGATGAAGTGGGAGATCGCATTCGCGAAGTAGGTCATGAATATGGTACAACAACTGGTCGTCCACGTCGCGTGGGTTGGTTTGACTCAGTTGTGATGCGTCACAGCCGCCGTGTATCTGGGATTACCAATCTTTCATTGAACTCTATAGATGTTTTGAGTGGTTTGGATACTGTGAAAATCTGTGTGGCCTATGATCTTGATGGTCAACGTATTGATTACTATCCTGCTAGTCTAGAGCAGTTGAAACGCTGCAAGCCAATCTACGAGGAATTGCCAGGTTGGTCAGAAGACATCACTGGAGTTCGTAATTTGGAAGATCTTCCTGAGAATGCACGCAACTATGTTCGTCGTGTAAGCGAATTGGTTGGTGTTCGCATTTCGACATTCTCAGTAGGTCCCGGTCGTGAACAAACTAATATTTTAGAAAGTGTTTGGTCATAGGAGATTTTTAAGATTAGTTTAAGACAGGTTGGGTATACTATAGACAGTTACAAGAAGACCTCCTAACTTGTTGTAACAAATATCCTAAACTTTTCTTTTTCATAATAATCTCCCTATTAAGTCACCGCATTCGGTGGCTTTTTTTGTGTTGAGAATCATGATATAATAATAAAATCGACAAGTAGGAAAAGAGAAGAACGATGAATTATACAGTTGAAGAAAAAGAAGCCTTTATGAGAGAGGCTTTGAGAGAGGCTGAGATTGCCTTAGAACACGATGAAATTCCAATTGGTTGTGTGATTGTCAAGGATGGAGAAATCATTGGTAGGGGGCATAATGCGCGCGAGGAGTTGCAACGGGCGGTTATGCATGCAGAAATCATGGCTATAGAGAATGCGAACGTGAGTGAAGAAAGTTGGCGCCTGCTTAATT
Source organism: Streptococcus sp. ST14 (assembly GCF_046098195.1). Taxonomy (NCBI): domain Bacteria; kingdom Bacillati; phylum Bacillota; class Bacilli; order Lactobacillales; family Streptococcaceae; genus Streptococcus; species Streptococcus sp. ST14. The sequence goes on along the minus strand of NZ_JBJUSF010000028.1, from coordinate 30,903 downwards.
GTACGCTTTTTGTGACCATTGAGCCTTGTGTCATGTGTAGCGGGGCGATTGGGCTAGCTCGTATACCAAAGGTGGTCTATGGGGCTAAAAATCAGAAATTTGGTGCAGCTGGAAGTTTGTACGATATTTTGACAGATGAGCGTCTCAATCATCGTGTAGAGGTAGAAACGGGAATTTTGGAAGATGACTGTGTAGCGATTATGCAGGACTTTTTCCGAAATCGACGGAAAAAATAATTTCTCTTTAAAAACCGAGGGGAATGTGGTATAATAAATAGTGGAGCAACAGTTCTGCGTGAAGCGGGTCAGGGGAGGAATCCAGCAGCCCTAAGCGATGTGAATTGTGTGCTCTTTTTTCGTGCACTTTAAAAACCCTTTAAAATCAACACTTTAAGGGTTTTTTGTTTGTCTTGTATAAGAAAAAGGGGCAGACGAGGGGCACAATTTAAAATTTTATCTTGTCTAACTTGCTAGATATGTCTGATACCATTTTTTGGGTAACGTGAGAATAAATCTCTAGTGTGGTCTTTGAGTCGCTATGCCCTACTCTGTCCATGATAGCAGTCAAGGGGATACCTAATTCAGCAAGTAGGGATATATGAGAGTGTCTGAACATATGTGTAGTGATATTCTTATCTATGCCAATTTTCTGGCCATGTCTTTTCAATGCACCAATAACCCGGGCATTTGTTATTGGCTCTCCTAAAGTATTTATAAAAATAAAGTCTGTATCAAATCCATTTGTCGCGTTCTCTATTATCTGCTCTTTGATGATGTCTAACACTTTTTGAGGTGCTGTTATAACCCTATCAGACTTGATTGTCTTTGGTGTAGTTCTCTCTTTTTGTCTGAAATCGTATGTATGTTTGATGTGAATGGTCTTTTTAGAAAAATCTATATCCTCCTTATAATTTAAAGCAGCAAGCTCTCCATATCGCATGCCAGTAAGAAAAAGAACTTTAGCTATTCGGATATACTTTGTGATTCGATAATCACAAAGGGCCTCTTCTTTTAAATTTTGGATGAACAACTTAAACTCTTTCTGATCTAAGTATTTTGTATTTTTCTTTCTGAGATCTTCAGTTGTAATTACCTTTCTAGGCATTTCAACAAATAGCATTTCATTTGTATCAATATAATTCATTCTGACAGCGAATTTCATTATCTGATTAAGCTTGAACTTGATTTTAGAAACATAGTTATGAGACCTTTCATCTTGTAATAGCTGATCTATCACTTTTTGTAATAATCGTCTATCAATGTTTCTAACTAAATAGTCGCCCTCTATCTGCTTTAAAATCTCTTTTTTAACATTCTTTGAAGCGTAGACGGTTGAGTTTTTAACACCGTGTTTCCAATTTTCCTCAAATTCCTCATATAGTTTTTCAAAAGTTATATCAGAAACAAAATGTTGTTTTTCTCCTAATTTTTGATTTATTTTCTCTTGTAACAAGATGGCAGCTTGATTTCTTGCCTGGGGAGTTTTCTTCTCCATGGTTACTGAAACTTTTTTTAATTTCTCAGTATATGGATCTTTGTATCGCTCAAAAAATTTGTATTTCCCGTTGGGAAGTTCTTCCATCCACATTGATTTTACCTCACTTTTTTGATAAAATGGGTATAGTAAAGAGGGCTTTTTAATGCCTTTTACTATACTGAACACCTCACACTCTCCTTGGCCAAAATTTGAGTGTGGGGATTTTTTATTTACGAATTATGAACGATAACGTCCAAGGCTCCCATGATCCGTTGAGCGTTTTCAACTGCTTCTTTGTACTCTTTCGAAGTGTTCTTTACTGGTTTTTTTATCAAGTCAATGAATATGACTGGTTTGGTGAAGTCGTTTGAGGTCACACGGACTGTCATGTTCAAAATTTTTGTAGTTGATTTTCGTTTAGATACGATACCGCCTGCGACAGCACCAATCGCTCCAAACATAGCGCCTGCAACCAAAGCTTGACCAACACCACCCGAAACAACAGTCTGATTATTTACAATCAATTCATAGGATACTAAATCCTCGAATGAATACCAATCAGTGTCATTCTTATCTTTCTTTACCAATGACGGTATTAACGATAACCCCATTGTACTAACCGCAAGTGTAGCTTTTACTGAGCCTTTAATTGCTCCACCAACTAGACCAGATGAGCCTTTTGCTTTTTGGGCACCGTGGATGCGATAAGTGCGATTGTACCTATCAATTTCAAGCGGTCCGACTTTGTCCGTTTTTCTACTTCGTGGAGCAGGAGATGGAGAAGCCGGTTTATCGACTGGCTGAGCTTGTTCGGTTGGTTCTTGGTTAGCAATAGAATAACCGCAATTTGAACAGAACTTGTAACCCTCTACTGGATTGCCACATTCAGGACAAAATTTCATAATAACCTCCAAAACAATAACTATTTAAAAATCTTTTATACTCTTTTTTTCTTACCCATAGCCAACGAGGTTATGGGTTTTTATTTTTCTTAATACCTCGCTACAATGTACCAGCTATCACATCTGCTTTTAGCATTACACAACAATATCATAATATTGTTGTAAGATATTATTCCCTTGTTTGTATTTTGTAACGAGGTCAATAGCTACTCGTCGTTGCTGTTGATCGTCCAATAAATGTTCGTTATAGCTCAATATCCGATAATGAACAAAATCAACTAATCGATTAAAAAGGGCGTTATCGCTGATTGTATTTGCTTGTTTAATTTGCTCGTATGAGTGCTTGTTTTTGAGGTGCCAGACCATGCGCTCATTATTGATGTAAAAGAGAGAGGCCATGGTGTTAGCTTCTATTTCTAGCGGATTACTCTGATAGTTGTTAGCGCAAGCGAGGGCGACCTCATCAGAACGACCTGTACTGAAATGGGCTGCGATGTGGGCTAATTCATGCAAAATAGTAAAGATAATCCGTCTTTTGATATGTGTTTGATTGATATAAACAAGGTACTTTTCTTTTTCTTTGCTATAAATGGTAAAGCCGTCATTGTGTTTACAGATGATATCATCCAAGTAAGTAACATCTGGATTATTGACAAGCCCTCGATATTTAATGTATTCAGAACTAAGTAGACCGGCTGAAGGGAGCATAGGAAACGGGTCCTTTTCAAAGAAGATAAAATGAAGGTTGTAAGTCTGTTCAAAGTAACGGATGATGTGCTGAAAAGTAACTTGTTCAAGTGAAATATTATTCTGTCGAGACGCTGCTTCGATCACCGGGACAGCGTAATCCCAGTGTTGGATGTACTGTCTACGGGAAATAATTTCTCTAGCCATAATTACCTCCACTTACTGTCATCGTCCATCAGGGTTTTAGCAGTTACCATCAAGCTTTCAATCGCCTTGTTAAAACGAACCTTTTCTTCCTCGGTCATGTTCTGGGTCTGATTTCTGAACGCTGCGACAAGTTCGGTCTCAGCTGGACCAAGATATTCATTTGCCTTGTCATCTTTTGCAATAGTCGGATTATCCGTACGTCCGAGCAGGTAGTCGGTAGATACGTTGAAGTAGTTAGCAATTTCTGCGATACGTTCAGCATTTGGCGTAGAGTTTTTTATCTTATACAGTGTATTTCTGCCATAACCCAAGTCTTCTTCGACTTGTCCAAGAGCTTTTCCACGCTTTTTTGCTAATTCTTTAATTTTTTCAAATGTCTCAAACATTGTTAAATCAACCTTTCTAAGACATTACAAAAAAATTTAACAAATTTGGTGTAAAAAGGTTGACTAATTATCCCAAAAGGTGTAAAATGTTTTTTGTAAGTAAGTTACAACTAAAAAAACAACTAAGAAAATAAATCATAAAAAATGTTTTGGCGAACGGTATTTATAGATTTATCATTGTTTTTATTATGCTTTCATTTTAGCCGATTTGGTGTGAGTTGTCAAGTGTAATGCAGAAAAATAGTTAAAATTTTAGTTGTTTCTTATTTACAAATTAGTAAAGAGGGAGGGACGTATATGCCAGATATCGCAAATGGTCGTGAAAGAGTTAATGCTTTCTTGAAAGAGAAAGGGATCAAAAAAGCAACTCTAGCGGTTGCTTACGGCTTTAAGCGACAGGAAGTGACAAACATTCTAAGTGGAACAACAAAAGGTCCACGAGCGAACAGTTTTATTCTTCAGGTGATTGAAGATTACGGGATTGAGTAGCACAAAAAAGCACCTAACAGAAGTCAGGCGCTAATCAAAATAACTAACTGAATTATAACACGAAAGGAGCAAAAATGGAAGCAGTTGAAATTGTAAGAATTAAAGATGTGATCATTGAAAAAGTCTCTGCTAATGATGAAGAATTGGAACACATCTTTGGATGCTCAAAGCGACAAGCGGGAGACATGAGACGCGAGATGAAGAAGCTACCTAGCCAACAGAAGCATCTTAGGAATGATGGGCAACTTGTAACTATTAAAGGTTTTGACAAATATCTGCAATATCGTGGGACTCAAGCTTGGGAAAAAGAAATGGTGAAAAGCAAGAAAATGAGGTCAGTCGGATGAACCTACTAGCAAGAATTAAAAACTACTTTTCGGAAGAGGTCGAAGAAACCAATCTGGACTGGAGAGTGGTCGCTCTGGATCTCAATCAATCACTGATTGAAACACAAGAAAAACTTCAAAATACCAATCAGCGTATTGCTGATCTTGAAAACATTGTGGCAATCTATAAAGAAAAGGAGAACGTAAAATGATGGAATACATTTACCTGGTAACAATCGTAGGAATCGCGCTCTGGTCTCTGGTAAATAAGCTGGATGATCACGCTGAAATGAAGCAGAAAGAGCGTCAGCTGATAGCTAACAATGTCGCACGCATGAACCTGAGAAATTCAGATAAACAATTTACGTACGACGTGCAACCGCCTGTAGGACTCGCAAAATGTGTAGAAGAAGGAGTTTAAAATGGTCCGAAATAAATTGACAGATTTAACCAATACTCTTTTTGCTCAGTTGGAAACATTGGACGACAGGGATCTTACTGCAGATGAATTAAAGACCGAGCTTCAACGATCAAAACAGATGGTCGCAATCTCGGGTCAAATCTTACAAGCCGGCCAGTTGGTGCTAGATGCCGAAAAATTCAAAGACAAGGTAGGTGAAGTCAATGCCCCGATCGCTTTGCTGGAAGGATGAGTACACGGAGTATATGCATAAAATTTGCCTTGGTCGATTAACTCCTGAAGTAACCAGGTTACTAAATGAGAAATTTGGGACGAATTACAACAAGACTCAAATAGGCGGCGTACGCAAACGCCTTGGATTACCAGTTGGGAAAATCTATCAAGGTCGATTGCTGACGAGGGAGCAACATGATTATCTTGTGTCAATTCAAAAAAATAAGATTTCTCGTGATGTCGCAAATGAAATGAATCAAAAATTTGGCTTATCACTAACTGAGAAACAGATTAAGAGTTATCGGAGAAATAATAATCTACACAGTGGTTTGACGGGAAGATTCGAGAAAGGTCAGACTCCCCACAATAAGGGGAAGAAATACCCCAATATGCCAAAAAACAGCGGGCAGTTCAAAAAAGGTAATCGACCTCCGAATTATGTACCTGTAGGAACTATCAACTATACAACAGACGGTTATCCAAAAGAAAAGATTGGAGAACCTAATCAATGGGTTTTGAAACACCGCAAGGTCTGGGAGGAACATCATGGCCCGATACCAAAAGGGTACTCAATCGTTTTCCTGGATGGTGACAAAACAAACTATGATATTTCAAATCTGGCATGTTTATCTAAAAATGAAATCGCTAGAATGAATCAAAATCATCTATTTACGTCCAACGCTGATTTGACTAAATCTGGTATTGGACTAACAAAACTTACAAACAAAATCAGAGAGGTAGAAAAAATGGCTAGTTTATACGAACTGACAGGTCAGTTTCTGACAATTTATCAAATGGATATTGATGACGAAACAAAAACGGACACGCTTGAGGCTATCGATTGGCAAGAACAATTCGAACAGAAAGCAGAAGGGTATGCCCATGTTATCAAGAATCTAGAAGCCGACGTGGCCATGTACAAGGCTGAGGAAGAGAGCTTCAAAGCGAAGAAACAGGCGGCACAGAAAAAGCTGGATTATGTCAAGAACAACATTATGACAGTTATGAATGTCACGGGGCAAACCGAAGTTAAGAGCGGTGCTCTTACTATAAAAATTGCTAAGAATCCAGAATCAGTTAAGGTCAACGAAGACGACCTTCCGAAAAAATATTTTACAAAAAAAGTGACGCTTGCGCCGGACAAAAAAACACTCAAAGAGTTGCTTAAATCTGGCAAGAAAGTCAAAGGAGCCGAGCTCATTAGAACGGAAAAGTTGGTGATTAAGTAATGAAATTGATGAATAAAACACGAGTAACAGATTCACTAGCAGTTGTGATTGGACCGGAATCAATTGAAGTACTTGTTACTGAAGGTTTTCTATTCGATGTTGCGATTCGTTTTGTGAAAGTGGATGAAGCAAATCTTGATCAGGGAAATGAAAAGCCAGTATTCACTCCGGAATACAAGCTTGTCACAGTCGCTAAATATAAGGAAAAACCTATCTTTGAATCGGAGGAAGATATTCGAAAATTTGAGAAGCAAGCAAAAGAAGTTGAATCGCTATTTGCTTTTGCAAAAGTGAATAAACAAAATTGGTTTAACACGGCCCTTTATCCAGGAGTGCTAACGGAGAAAGTTGGTGTTTGATGAAAATTTTAGCAATTGATCCATCAAGCAACAAAATTGAAACAAGCACAACAGGAATTGTACTCTTGGATAATGCGAAGCTGGTTGACTATTGGGTAGTACCTTATGGTGGTCAAAATTTTAAAACTTGGTTTAAGAAAATCGGCCGGAGTCTTGAATTCGACATTGTGGTCGTTGAAAAATTTGAGGTTAGGGACAATGATTATTCCAGAGACAACTCGGTTGTAGAAACTATTGCAGCCATTGAGCTATGCTATCCGAATTTGGTTCTGCAACGAAACGCAGGTTATCAGACAGATATACCAAATGACTTGCTGAAAGCTCTTGGGCTGTGGAACTTTGACAAGAGCCATCACAATGATGTGAGGGCAGCAGCAAGGCTCGGGCTCTTCTATGCCCAACGGAATGACATCGAGGAGGTGATTGTAGACATTGGCAATCGAATTACGCAAATGGCAAGCTGAAGCAGTTAAACGAAGCGACCGTAATTGCCCTGGGATTTTCCTTGAGGCATATGGGGGGCGTGGTAAGACCATCTGTGCTTTTGAAATAGCAAAGCACAAAGGAGCAAAAAAGGTCCTGGTTATCAATAATCGGTTGGCCATTCTGGATGGCTGGAGTAGTACCTATCAAAATTTAGGCTATAATACTGATTTTGAATTAGAAACCATGACGGACCGCAGATTGCAGAACAGACTTGCAAGCGGTGAGTCTATTGAGTGCGATGTGTTCATTATTGACGAGTGGCAGAATATGTCTAGCGATTCCAACGTGAAGGCCTATCGCAAGGTCAAACGTGGCTATACAGTTGGACTATCTGCAACCCCGATCAGGAAGAAGGGGCAAAACTTCTATCCGCTTGAAAAAAACATTTTTTGGAATGGCTGATCCTAATCAAAGGGAAAACTGGCAACTAGCTCACGGCAAGATGAAGTATTCCAAGTTCAGCTATTCTAAGCAAGAGTGGGATGACTTCCGAGATTATGAAAGCTATGTAAGTAATCTGCCCAACTTCTTCCGCTGGGAAGAAGTAGAAACTATTGAGGAAGCCGAAGAAAACAACGGATTTGAGGTTGTCTTTGAACCTATCTGGTGTCTAACAGCTAACCCGAACGAATTGGAACAATTTAGGAAATTGAATATTGTTGGAAAAGATGGTAAGTACGCCATGGCCAAACAAACATTTGGTCGAAAGACTTTTGAACGATATTTAATCCAGACAGGATTTGAGGTTGACTTTCCGAAGTTGAAGGCTGTCAATGCAGATACTCCAATGCTACTTCAATTGGATCTTCTACTAGCAAGTAGGACAGAAATGTTGATAGTTAGCAAATCCAAGCAGATTGTAGAGGTCATCAGAGAGCGGCACCCGGAAATTGGTATTTGGACTGGAGACAAGAAGGACTCTCTTGAACAGACAAATGTGGTTGCTACAAGCCAGGTTTTGGGTGTAGGAGTTGATGGCCTTCAGCATAAATTTAAAACTATTGTGGTCTTAGACCCCGTTAATCCATCTGATGGAGATTATGACGATTATCGCCAACTTTTATGGCGAGTAACAGGCAGCCGTCAACAACATGATGTGCGTGTCATTGAATTTTATTTTTAAGGAGAAACAAATGCGAATTAAAAAAATTATCAGTCAATACCGAAGAGATTTCACAGCAGAATATGAATGTGAACATTGTGGCTTCATGAAAACTAATAGCGGATATGATGACGCAAACTTTCATAATAACGTGGTCCCAAATATGGAATGCGAGAAATGTGGAAAGAAAGCAGATTCTAATTACAGACCTCTTGCTCCAAAATACCCAGAAGATTATCAAATTTAAGGAGAATCAAAATGAAACTTTCAAGTGATTATATTGTAATGCGTGACAAACAAAGCGGGCACTTTTTAAATGAACTCAAGAACAATCGTTCTTCATTAGCTACCAAGGCCAGTTTTGTAGACGATATTCGAGGTGCTCTTACAATGCCATACAATTCTTATCTCGAACAGAAAACAGCGGTAAAATCATTGGCCAAAGTACACGGATTGGAGATTATTCGGGTTAAGGCTACATTTGAACTTACTTATCCAAATGGTGGCGATGTTCAAAAAATCGAGCGTCAAAATATTAAGCCTGATTTGTTTGATCTATTGAGAAGTTTATAAAGGGGAACTGTATGGTAACAAAACAACAATCCCCAATCTTTGTCACTTTACAGAGCATCCAGCAGAGTTTAGTTGCTCCCAAAGGACAGTATAACAGTTTTGGGAAGTACAGCTATCGAAGCGCAGAGGACATCTTAGAAGCGCTGAAGCCAATCTTACAGGAACATGATGCAGTGTTGATTTTGCAAGATGGAATTGTGCAAATCGGTGACAGGTACTATGTTGAAGCAACTGCGACTCTTTATGCAGTTGGTGAAACTATTGGGACTACAGCCTATGCTAGAGAAGATGATAGCAAAAAAGGGATGGATGGTAGTCAAGTTACAGGTGCTGCATCCAGCTACGCCCGAAAATACGCCCTAAACGGACTTTTTATGATCGATGACAATAAGGATCCTGACACGGATGAATATCATAATCAGAATAGCCAAGCAGGCCGTACGTCGCAAAAACCAGCTCAAAAAACAAATAGCCAGCAAAAGCAACCGGCTAATGCTCCAGCTAAAAGTAACGGAGCCAAAACAATTACAGGAGCACAGGCTAAAACCATTCGGACAGAACTCAAAAATATGGCTGAAGCTACAGGGAGTCCTGCTGCAACAATTGGAAAATGGTTCATCGATAAAATGGGTGTTGATAAACCTGAAAGCATTCCAGCTGATCGATTGAAGGAAGCTCAGAAGATTATCGCAGATGCGAAGAAAGCAAGAGGTATTGAGTAATGGGATATACGGAACTGGGGCGCAAACGTCCGATTGAATTACAGATTGATTATTATGATAAGATCCTAGTCTATCAGCATCAAGGTGAGATTTGGGGTGTATGTTATAAGCACGGAGAAATTGATTGTGTTTACAACTACACTAAGAACGATTTCTTTTGGCTTGAAATTTCAGATATGTCCTTAAAAGAAATTGTTACTAAAATTATCAAGCCTTTGAAGAGAAATAACCCTGGATTATACTCATTTCATGAGAGTACGTTCAGTAGAATTTTGGAGGTAATAAAATAATGATTAACAATGCTGTACTTGTTGGGCGCATGACCCGTGATGCTGAACTCCGCTATACACCGCAAAATGTAGCAGTTGCGACTTTTACTCTTGCAGTAAACCGTACATTCAAGAGTCAAAATGGCGAACGCGAGGCTGACTTTATCAACTGCGTTATGTGGCGCCAACAAGCCGAAAATCTTGCAAACTGGGCTAAAAAAGGCTCACTTATCGGGGTGACAGGCCGTATTCAGACTCGTAGTTACGATAACCAGCAAGGACAACGTGTCTACGTGACAGAAGTCGTGGCTGAGAATTTCCAAATGTTGGAAAGTCGTAATCAACAAAGTTCGAATGATACATTTGGGAATGACAACCCGATGGATATTCAAGACGACGATTTACCATTCTAAGGAGTTACTAAATGGGAATGAAAGAACATGCCTTGGCTTATCAAAAAAAAGGATTTTCGGTTATTCCTATTAGTCCTTCAAATAAGCAACCGATGATCAAATTTGCTGATAAACCAGCTATGACTGCGCAAGAAATTGAGGATTTTTGGAGTCAGTATCCGGATAGCAACATTGCTGTTCGGACTGATAAATTCTTCGTTATCGATGTGGACCTGCACGGAAAGGCTAATGGCTATGAGAGTCTGGCTAATTGGGAGCATCTGAACTTGATAACTCCAACACTGCAGGCAAAGACAGCTAGTGGCGGTAAACATATTTTTTATTTTAAACATCCTGATGTGTCCATGACCCAGATGATTGGATTTCTGCCTGGTGTGGATATCAAAGCACATCCAAATAATTACGTACTGGTTGCTCCGTCTAAAACTTCCAAAGGTGTCTATGCTTGGGACAAGAAAAAGTCCAAAGAGGGTGGCACTATGGTCACGGCTAGTCGATCTCTTGTAATGGCCATCAAGAAGGAATACAACAAAAAGAACTCTGGTAGTGACCTGGATAATATCTACTATCAAATCAGCAAAGGTGCTGGCAAACGAAACAGAACAACCGAATTATTTGAAATGGTTGTTCTAGGCTTCGGAGATGAAGGCAGCAGAAATGATACACTTGCAAAATTTGTAGGCGGACTCTTGAGCAGGTCAGTGGAGCCGAACTGTATACTGCAACTAGCAGAAACAGCCAATAACAATTCAGTAGAACCTCTTAGTCACAAAGAATTAAGTAGGACTGTCGAATCGATGATCAAGAAACACATGAGGGGGGGTGACCATAATAGGTGATGTTACGAATATTTCAATCAAGCAGTTTTCGCGTCGGAAAAAGAAAATTTTGAATGACGAAGGTGAACAGATTGAAATCGAATCTATTGTGGCTGACAGCCCCAGAAATGTATTACTTGCTATGAAAAGTGACAGTAAGCTCAATGATTTTCTCCGGCACAATGAATTTACTGGGGAACACGAAATTGTGGAGGACGTAAAACTGGATGCTATCCAGTTGAGGAAGGGGCAGCTACCTTCTGCCTTTGAATCCTATTTGAGCGTTTACTTAGAAAATCACTTCAAGACAGTTTTCAAGGCTGGAGCATTAAGGGATGGTATTGAAGCATTTTTTGCAGAAAAAACCTACAATCCGGTTAAAGAATATATGGAAAATGCTTATGAGTCATGGGATCATAAAGAACGACTTGCCCAGGTATTTCAAACTTGGTTAGGTGCCGAGGACAGTATTTTCGTTCAAAAAATAGCCGTCATGTTCTTTGTTGGGGCCGTCTCCAAGGTTTTTAATCCATGGGTTAAATTTGACTACACGCTCGATTTGGTCGGTGGTCAAGGTGCTGGTAAGACCACTTTCTTGCAAAAAATAGCCGTCGATTGGTATACAGATTCAGCTAAGGATTTTATGGACAAAGATAACTATGAGATTATGCTGAAATCGCTGATCGTCAATGACGACGAGATGGTCGCTTCCAGAAAGACTACTTTTGACGAACTCAAGGCTTTTGTGACCAAGACGGAACTTTCCTTCCGTCGGTCCTATGGTCGCAGATCTGAGAAATTTCCGAAAAACTTTGTTATTGCTAGAACTAGTAATAAAATCGAATACCTGGGTGACAAAACTGGTGAGCGGCGCTTTCTGCCTGTGCTGGTGGATGCAGGCCAGCAGTTTGTAAAACCTTTCGATATGACAGAGAATGATGTGCTCCAGCTTTGGGGTGAAGCAGTGGCTATCTACAAAAAAGGATTTATGCTTACCTTTGATGATGAGTTCGAAAATGAGCTTGCGGTCTATAAGGAGCGATTCACTTATAAAGATGAGGCAGAATCACAGGTCTATGATTATCTTGAAATGCTGGTTCCAGAAGAGTGGGAAGACTTTTCAGTTTCTCAGCAATATCAATATACCTGGTGCTACTTCAATGATGGCAGCTATCGCAATGAGTCCGGTCTGCTGTATGAAGGTGTGAAGCTTCAATCGAGTGTGTCTGCCAAACAGATATTAAAGAATGTCTTTGATATCGATAGCGCGAGAGGTGAAAAGATTGCTAGGAAGATCAAGTTGATTATGGACAATAATCAGGATTGGGAATACAAAATAAAGAAGGTTAAAGGGAAGACGCTACGTGCATATTTTAGAAAAAATATACAGACAGAAGTGATGTAACCTTAGTGAAAGTGATGTAACCTTTTAGGCAAAAAACGGTCAAAAATCGTGTTTCGGTTACATCAGGTTACATCATTGATGTAACCGCAGGAAAAGTCAGTTATATCAATGGTTTGAGTGCTGTTTTTGATAAAATTTTAAAAAAGTGATGTAACCCTCTTAAACCCTTGATACTACTGAGGTTTTGGGGTGTCTATTAGTAAGGTTACATCATTTATATAAAATATTTAATAAGTAAAAATAGCAAGTGCTATAAACGTTGATATAACAGCATTCTTGTTTTTTATAAAATATGTTTTGCGAAAAGTGATGTAACCTGTAACCATGTGTAAAATATTCACAAAATAAGCATATTTTTTTAATAAGTATAGGAGAAGAAATGTCATACACAGTAACACTATATTTTGACAATATGGTAGATGAAACTCACTTCTTTAAGAAAGTGGGTGATGCTGCCAAATGCAAGGCTCAGCTTGAGAGTAAGTATCGAGGCAATCGAATGTATAAAGTTAAGATGGATGAGGTGAGAACTTGAAATTATTTCTTAATGAAGATTGTATGGACGTCATGAAAAGATATCCTGATAACTATTTTGATTTAGCTATTGTCGATCCACCATATTTTCCTGGTCCAGAAAAAAGAAAATTTTGAACGGTCTGGACAAAGAAGAAAGATATCGCAGGACGCATTGTCCTATTTGCGATATTGAAATTGGAATATTTGATGAATACTTTAATAGTTATGGATTTTGCTGTGTGTCATGCGGTTATGAATACTATGGAATTGAGAGGTGACTAAAATGAAACCATGCAAATATCCATATTCAGGAAGGCTGAAGCTGATTAGACAGGCATTGCCAAGGTTCGTCTTACTAGGTAATGCCGCCTTTAACAGCAATTTGGTGAAATACATTGATACAATAAAACAAGTGGCACCAAATCAAACGATCGTCTATTTTAAAATCCCTAAATTCCTTTCGCACGAGGAGAAGTATGTACGGGTACCTCTCAAAATCGGTGAGGTCGTCAAGATTTTAAACCGATGATAAACAAAAAAGCCAAGGCGCTCTCTGCCTCAGCTATAATCTCAATAATATTATTATACCACAAAAGGAGATAGAGAGTGAACAAGGCTAAAGAGTTACTTGATGAACTACAGAATTTGGATGAAGAGATACAGAATCGAATAGACGAACTTGCTAATCTTGAAGCTAGTTTACTTTCTAGTCCTAAAATGAACATGGATAAGATTCAAGGTGGTCAGAAGGTTCGATTAGATGAACGTTACATCGATATTTTTAGCATGCAAGATTCCTTGAAAGAGTACATGAAGCAAGCAACTGCTGAAGCTATCCAGCGAAGAATTGAGCTCAGTAAATTGATTGATAAAATACCTAAGCCTGCAAGTCGAACAATTTTAAGGATGGTGTATATTCAGAAAGCAAGCGTGTATGATATGATTGAATTTTTACAATGCAGCAAGACTACTTTCTACAAAAAGAAGAAAGATGCAATCCGTGAATTGGGTGTTGTAGTTGATAAAAGCGAACTAATGCGAACTAATGTGAACTAGGTTGAAGCGCACTGGTCTAACAATCGTGCTATTATAGTATCATCAAGAATTAAGGGTAAGGCAGTAAGCCTTCCCTAACATGGAGAGTTGGCAGAGTCCGGTTGAATGCGCCCGTTTGCTAGACGGGTGGTCGCCTATGTGCGTTCCGTGGGTTCGAATCCCACACTCTCCTTTGAGTGTTTGTGTCCCAGAATGAGTTAAATCTTCTGGGTGGGATTCATATATCACTCATTAACTTACAAATGGTTGCGGAGCGACTGGACCTCGCATGATTGCGTAGCTACTTATATCCTAGGTAAGTTATAAGCTAGAGGGTTTGATTCCCTCAGAGGTTTTAAATGACTACAAAAAATAAAAAAAAGGAAAACTTTCAAATTGATTTCTAATTAACACAAAAGGTAGTAGTCGCCTTGCATTAAGTCACTCATCGAGTGGCTTTTTTAATTATTAAAAAGGTGGTGATGGAAAATTGAATGAAAGACAAAGACGATTCGCAGATGAGTACATCATCAGCGGGAATGCAACAGATGCAGCTATTAAGGCAGGGTATAGTGAAAAGACTGCTAGAAGTCAAGGACAAAGATTGTTGACAAAAGTTGACATTTCTGAATATATCAAAAAAAGAATGGATGAAATTCAGGACGAAAAAATCCTGACTCAAAAACAAATTCTTGTGATGTTGTCAGAGATTGCATCAGGTCAGGCAAAAGAGACAATTGTGGTCACGACAAAAGTAGCTGAGTTGATGACTGATCCTGTGACTGGTAAGTCTGTAAAAGTATACAACGAAATCCCTCAACTTGTCGAATATCCAACAAAGAACAGCGATAGGAACAAAGCTTTGGAGTTACTAGGGAAACGACATCAAATGTGGACTGATAAAGTAGACATCAATGCTATAGTTACCGAGACTAAGAAGTTTGACGATATCGTTAGTCAGCTAGGCGGTGATGGACTTGACGAATAGCTTCCCTTTATCTCAAAAGTACATTGATTTTTGCAATAGCTTTAATAATGTTGATGCGGACTTTTTGGAAGGTACAACGGCAGCTGGAAAAACAACGGTTGGTGTTGGTGTCAAGTTTATGCGAGCAGTCAGCAGGAGCACGAAGAAGTTCCACATCATTGCAGCAAAGACAGTTGGTGTAGCTGAAAAGAATATCATTAATCAGGATAACGGAATTTTAGACATCCATAAAACAGCCGTCTACTGTGGTAATGGTGACAAAGATTCGAAGATTCCTCACATCAAGTTTGAGGGTAAAATCATTTATGTATTGGGGTATGACAACAAGGAAAAATGGAAGCTGGTTCTTGGTGGACAGTATGGATGTGTCTATATTGATGAGGTCAACACGGCTGACATTGAGTTTGTTCGTGAGTTGTCCACACGTAATGATTATTTGATGGCAACGCTCAATCCGGATAATCCTGATTTACCAGTCTACAAAGAGTTCATCAACAAGGCAAGACCGTACAAAAAATACGCAGGCGATGTGCCGGAAGAAATTATGCGAGACCTATCAGAACCAGCTAACCCTAAATGGCGTTACTGGTTTTTTACGTTTAATGACAACCTGTCACTGACACCAGAAGCCATCCAGAAGAAAAAGGATGCGGCACCAGTTGGGACTAAGCTCTACAAAAATAAAATCCTTGGCCTACGTGGACGAGCAACAGGAATTGTCTTCGTTAATTTTGATAGCAAAAAACACGTATTGAGTAAGTCTTTTGTAAAGAATACGGTCACGTTCCAACGGTTCACAGCTGGACTAGATACAGCTTACTCAGCAAGTAGTCCGGATACAATTGCAATGATTTTCCAAGGGATATCAGATGACGGGAAGTTATATACGCTGGATGAGGAAGTCTATAACAACGCTGAGCTTGATGTGCCGATTGCTCCATCTGATACTGTGGTCAAGTTTATCAATTTCCTAGAACGCAATCGTAGTGAATGGGGATTGGCGCGTGATGTCTTTGTTGATAGTGCGGACCAAGCAACAATTACAGAATTAAACAAATACAAGCGACAATACGGCTGTCTGTATATCTTTAACAATGCTTATAAGAAAACCAAGATTATTGACCGGATCAACTTTCAAATTGGTTGGTTAGCTCAAGGTTGTTACTATGTGTTAAGTCATTGTATGAATCATATCAAAGAGCTAAACACTTACTCATGGAAAGAAGGAAAAGATGAGCCGGAAGATGCAAATGATCACACAATCAATGCGAATCAGTATGCATGGTTGCCATACAGGAAGATAATCGGAAGAAAGGAAAACTAAAGTGGGAATAATGGACATGATCAGAAAGAGTATGAGAAGCTTTCTCAAACTGGAACAGGCACAGCCAAATGTCATCACAATTACAGAGGCAATGACGTTTGAAGATAATGCAGCAAAGAACCAAATTTGGTATCGCGGTGACTCATACGAACTGGACCAGCTCTACAAGCAATTACCACATAGCAACATCAACTTTTGGGGAGCGACAAGTACTCCTGGGCAAGAAATTAGAAAGATTCACACAGGAATCCCTGGTCTTATCGTTGATAGGTTGGTAGATATCACGCTGCACGATATGAATGATTTAGATTTTGCCGAGGAAATGCAAGGGACTTTGTGGGAAGAGATTGCTGAAGATAGCAACTTCCACGATCAACTGCAGGAGGCGATTAAAGATAGTCTTGTGATGGGTGATGGTGCTTTTCGTATTTCATTTGATCCGGAACTTACAGCATTGCCTATTGTTGAATGGGTTGGTGGAGATAGAATTGAAATCATCTACAACCGTGGAAGATTGAAAGAAGTTATTTTCCGCACACACTTCACAGAACGCAGACGGAACTATTTGCTCGAGGAAATCTACGGCTATGGCTCATTAACTTATAAGCTCTACAGAGGCGAAACTGAGCTAGATATGAGCGCAACAGAGTACACTGCTAACCTTGTCGATGTGGAGTTCGATAAATCCGTTATCTTGTGCTTGCCGTTTAAGATTTACACGTCACCTAAAGTAAAAGGCCGTGGTCAATCTATCTATGATCGTAAGACAGATGCTTTTGATAGCTTGGATGAGTCTTGGAGTCAGTGGATGGATGCTCTTCGTTCTGGACGATCACGAGAGTATATTCCTGAGAACTTACTTCCTAGAGATCCTTACACAGGAGAAATTAGTAAGGGCAATCCTTTTGACCATCGCTTTATTAAGGTTGAGACAGCGATGGGCGAGGATGCAAAGAACACAATCACATTGCAACAAGCTAATATCCCACATGAAAGTTATTTGAGTACATACGTGACTGCGCTTGATTTAGCTTTACAAGGTATCATTAGCCCATCAACACTCGGTATTGATGTCAAGAAACTAGATAATGCCGAGGCACAACGTGAGAAAGAAAAGGCAACTCTCTATACTCGCAATGCTATTGTGACAGCTCTGCAAGATTACCTGCCAAAGTTAATCAGTATGGTTTTGAATGCTGATAGCGTGCTGAAGAAAAACCCACTACAGAAAGTCAAGGTCGACGTGCCGTTTGGCGAGTATGCTAATCCTAGTTTCGAATCACAGGTTGAGACAGTTTCTAAGGCCAAGACAGGCGGTATCATGTCGATTGAAGCGAGCGTTGAGGAATTGTACGGTGACTCAAAAGACCAGGACTGGAAAGACCATGAAGTGGCAAGAATCAAAGCGGAGCAAGGTGTGACAGAAGTCGACGTACCATCATTGAATGAAGCTGCTAACGATTTTGAGATAGAGAAGGAGGCTGAAGATGCTGAAGACAGTGACGATAGGACAGAGGATCTATCACATGAGTCAGAAGGAAGCGCAGGGACTTCTACAGATAGCGAGTGATAATGTAGAGTTTGGTATCTATGCTGTTGAGAAGAACAACAAGTTGGATATGCTCAACCTCAAAATGCCTAGTAAAACAGCTTTGAAACGACAATTGAGAAGTTTTAAGGCGCAAGGTTTTAAGGTGTACTGCAATGGCTTATGATGTATCTAAAGCATTTGAGCGAATCGAAAACGATCTGCTTGATTCTATGATTAGAAATCTCGGAAGGCATAAGGCAGAGGAAACTGCTGAAGTTTTTGAATGGGAACAATGGCAGGTCGCTCAATTGAAAGAGCTTGAACGATTTAAGCGATCCAATGCCAAAAAATATAGCAAAGAGTTTGCCAATATCAATAGCAAGATTTCTACAGCTATCCAAGAAGCCTATAAGCAAGGCATGGATGATGAGGAAATGTCTATCCTGGAAGCTATCAAGAACGGTTTTGAATTTAACAGTGGAACAGATAATCTGGGGGCTTCATTTTTCGCTATCAATGAACGAAAGTTGAATGCGTTACTTAACTCGATCGAGCATGATATGAAGACGGCAGAGCATGCTGTATTGAGGTATACAGACGACCAGTACAGGCGCACAATATTTGATGCTCAGGTAGCAGCTAACACGGGAGCTAAGACATATGAGCAATCAGTGGATATGGCCACCAAAGATTTTCTAAGTCGGGGAATCACATGCATCCAATACAGTAACGGGGCCATGGTCAATATCGTATCGTACGCTGACATGGCCATTCGGACAGCAACCAAAAGAGCCTACCTAATGGGCGAGGGAGTCAAGCGCCAGGAGTGGGGGATTCACACTGTTATCTTAAACAAGCGATCGAATGCATGTCCTCTGTGCATGCCTTTTGAAGGTAAAGTATTGATTGATGATGTCTGGTCAGGAGGCAGTGCGGCTGATGGTCCATATCCATTGTTAAGTTCTGCAATGGCAGCTGGTTTGTATCACCCTAACTGCAAAGATAAGCATACAACTTATTTTCCTGGGGTCAGTAGCGAGCCAGAGAAAATATTTACAAATCAGGAATTGGACGACATCAAGGAAAGACAGTTACTGGACAACAAAGTTCAGCATGCTAAGCGACAGGAGAAACGCTTTAGCAGATTATCGCAGTTCAGTCTCGATAAAGACAATGTTCAGAAGTACACATTAAGGGCGGAAGAATGGTCTAAATTTAAGTCTAATGCAGAAGAAAATCTGAAATACTTTGAAGCGGAAAAAGGATACAAATTATACCAAGAGTTTTCACTCGAGAGTGATAGTGATTACAAGAAATTCATCAATCGTCAGAGATTGCCTAGAGATACTAGTGGCGTAGCTTCGAAGAAGATTTCTGCAGAGACACGACACATGTATATCGAGGCGACTCGAAAAAAATTCAAGGATGGTACAGAGCTTGGACAAGCCTTGTTTGCAAGATTAGCCGACCAGTCGGCGATTGCAACTATTGCAGAAACAGGAGTTGTGAGATATGAATCTGGAAAACTCTTCCTGAACATGTATAAGGACGTAGACGACCCTCGCGGACCTGGTACTGGTTATTTCCATGAATTTGGTCACCAAATAGATGAGAAGCTGGGTTGGGAATTCACAAAGGATAAAAAAATACTGCAACTTCTACGTAAAGACTTTATCAATTTATCTGACGATACTATTTTCGAAGCAATCCACATCAACGATAAAGCTTCTTCGGCATCTGATATATTAGGAGCGTTGAGTGAAGGTAGAATACAAGGTAAGTATTCGCACTCGCTCGTTTACTGGGAGAAAAAAGGAAATATAGAGAGCGAGTTTTTTGCGCATGTCTTTGAGGCACAATTTGATAGTGAACGAAGAGAAATACTTGAAAAAACCTTTCCTGAGAGTTATAATTATGTTATAAATAAACTAAAGGAGAGGTAGTCATGCGGATTATCGAAAGCTATCAACGTGTAGCAGAAAAAGCAGATACATTCAGCGACATCTTTGGATATCGTTTAGTAGCCCCGATTTTTCCTGTAGCGGCTATCTATGGACCACAAGAAGAGAGTGATATCTTTGAAGCAAAATTAGACAAATGTATCAAAGATCAATACGATTATTTTGCAGATGAGTACGGCTATGATTCAGAAGAGAAAAGACGTAGACTGCAACGTGAGAAGTATGTATTTTACGATTGTTAATATCACAGAGCGCCGATAAGGTGCTTTTTTTGTACTCAGAAAGGATTGAAAAAATGAAATACAGAAAGAAACCAGTAGTCATTGAGGCGGTGCAGTGGACGGGCGAAAATGTAAAAGAAATCGCTACTTTTATGGGTATTGAATCTGTACCCTACGATTTAAACACTCGAAAACTATCTATTGTGACCTTAGAGGGCATCATGGAAGCATCAAAAGACGATTACATTATCAAAGGCGTGCAAGGTGAATTTTATCCATGTAAGCCTGATATTTTTGCAGAAACATATGAAAAAACGGAGGAATGAAATGTTAGAGAAAGCAAAACAATTGGCATCACAAGAATTTTCGCGCTTATCAGATCGTGAAATCAAAGCAGAAGACTGCTTTGTAGTTTGGTTTAGCAAGACCCTGCAAAACTGGAAAGCTCTTGTTAGTACGAACGCAATTACATCAAGCGAACCTTGTGGAGATTATGCAGAAATCACGCATAACGGAGACAAGAAAGAGACTTATGTGGATGTTTACGCAAAGGTTTCAAACCGTGCCATTAAAGATTAGGAGGTGATCCAACATCTTGACTTGCAGGAATAGACTACTATAAATCACTGTAAATTGCTATAAACCGCCTCAAATTCGACGCGGTTTTTCTTATACTCTAATTTTTGTCCGAAGACTAAAAACTACGTGGAGACACCAGTGACAATAACTGAAATAGGGAGACACCCTTAAAACTGAAAGGAGAACGCTATGTTCAAACGCAAACTATTTTTCCATAATGCAGATACAGGAACCAGCTCTGGTTCTGCAGGTGGACAAGACACGTCAAGCCAAACTCAATCAGCTAGCACTCCTGAGATTGACTATGACAAAATCGCTAGCATTGTCGAAGGCAAGCAAAAGGTTGCTGAAGACACTGTGCTAAAAAATTACTTTAAGCAGCAAGGATTGAGTGGTGAAGAAATGGCTCAAGCTATTACTGCTTTTAAGTCTCAGAAAGCTGATGCAACACCAGACGTCACATCACTACAGCAACAGTTAACGCAGGCGCAAGCAAGTGCATTGCAAGCTAATTTAGAGCGAAATCTACAATTAGCAGCAATCGAGGAAGGATTACCTGTTGGTGTATTACCTTATGTGATGAAATTGGCTGATACATCAACTCTCACACTTGAATCGAAACCAGAAGATTTCAAAGCTATTGTCGCAAAAGTGTTGGAAGACGTTCCTGCATTGAAGCCAAATAAAGAAGAGTCAACTGGGTTTCAACAAATCGGATCTACCGGTAAAACACAACAAACTAACCAAACTGATGCCATTGCTGCAGCGTTTGGTCTTTAAGAAAAAGGAGAATTAAATTATGACAGTTTATAACTACGCAGAACAATTCGAACAAGCTTTGCATCAAAAATATGCAAAGGAGCTTGCGTCTGTAGATTTGTTTAACTCAAATCCGCAAGTGAAATTTATCAACGCCCAAACAATCAAGCTACCAAACATCACAGTATCTGGTTACAAAGACCACAATCGTCAAACTATCGGTTTTAATTCTGGAACAATCTCAAACGATTGGGAACCAAAGAAACTCGAACATGACCGCGACATTGAATTTGCAATCGATCCTATGGATGTTGATGAAACAAACCTTGTCATCTCTATTGCCAATGTCCAAAACACTCTGGAAACTGAACAAGGTATTCCTGAGAAAGATTGCTACGTGTTCTCAAAACTCTACACAGAAGCTGGAAAGTATGCCGCTAACGGTGCCACTATCGACACTACAACATTGACTGCAGAAAATATCTTGCAAAAATTTGATGATGCCATGGAAAAAATGGACGAAGCAGGCGTCCCATCTGAAGGTCGCATTTTGTACGTCACTCCAGCTGTCAAAAAGCTCTTCAAGCAGGCTAAAGACATCCAACGTGTGCTAGGAGTGAATGGTTCAAATGGCGACGTCAAACGCTCTATCTATAGCCTTGATGACGTTAAAATCAAACAAGTGCAATCAGCTCGCATGAAATCACAATACAACTTTACAAATGGTTGTGTCGCAACAGATGAAGCGAAACAAATGAACTTCATCTTAATCCACCCATCTTGTGAAGTTGCTCGTGAAAAATACTCTTACATCAAAGTATTTACACCAGGACATGACTCACGTACAGCTGACAACTACTTGCTCCAATCTCGCTTCTACATGGATGCATTCTTGATTAAGAATAAAGCAGCGGGTATCTTTATCAACGCGACAGCGTAAGAAAGGATGGTGTAGCATATGGCATTAAAAGCAATTAAAGGCGCTCGAGTCT
Organism: Streptococcus sp. ST14; assembly: GCF_046098195.1. Classification (NCBI taxonomy): domain Bacteria; kingdom Bacillati; phylum Bacillota; class Bacilli; order Lactobacillales; family Streptococcaceae; genus Streptococcus; species Streptococcus sp. ST14. The sequence continues at coordinate 8,514 of NZ_JBJUSF010000028.1, read as the reverse complement.
ATGATATCGATGAGTCAGCGATCAATGATTTTGTTGGTCGTGGCTTTGAAGTCTACGAAGATGGTGAATTAAAATATGGTGAATCTGTCGACAAGGTTTCAAAAGAGGAGTACGAAAAAGTTTTGGCTGACTTGAAAAATGCTAAGGATGAAATCAAGAAGCTCAAAGGAGCTAAGGAGTAACAGTCATGTATGCTAGTCCAGATTATTACAAAAAGACGTTTGTTGGTGTGATTTCTGCTGATTCAGAAGAACTGGCTAGCAAACTTAAATCAGCTTCTGACAAGATTGATATACTTACGTTCAACCGAATCCGTGGCATTGGATTCGACAATCTGACACCATTTCAGCAGGAAGTTATCCGAAAGGCTTGTTGTCAGATTGTTGACTTTGAGGAGGTTAATGCTGATTTGATAGCTACTACAGTTTCAAACTACAGCATTAATGGTGTGTCAATGCAATTTGGATCAAATTGGAATATTGCTACAGAACAAGGTATTGTTATTTATCGCAAAACCTATGAACTTTTGAAGCAAACAGGATTGACAAGGAGGGTTATTTGATGAAATTTCCACAACTTGTCTTACCTCAATTTTGCCAGACGCAAATCACAGTCATAGTCAACCAAGAAGGAGTTTCTGAAGACGGCGAACCTTTAGAGGCGTTCAGAGCTAATCTAAAGTGCAATTATCAGGACAGTGTCAAAACAGTCCTAACTGAACAGAAGAAGCTGGTCCAAATTACTGGGTCAGCTTATTTCGTTGGTGATATTGCACCGTATTTGCCTACATTGAGCGGTGGGACTGCAATTGTATTTGGTATTGTCAGGAGGATTGTGGACAGCCGGAAAGCTAGAAATCCAGATGGGACTGTTAACTATACCTACATCGGATTGGAGTGATGCTATGTTTGTGAATTCTACAGTAAAGCTAGATTTTGGCACTATCCGCAAACTGGAAAGGGCTCAAATCATAGCACTGGAACAGACTGCTGAATACCTGCATACAGAAGTTGTGCAGGCACAAGTAGTACCATTTGACAATGGTGTTGAAGAATGGAAACCATTTGACCAAAAAGGTTGGACACGTCGTTTGATGACTGCGAAGTCAGTTACAATTTCTGTTTCTGGTAAACGAAATGTAGGTGATGCAGGTAACGACTACATCGCAGGTCTTGCGTTTAAAAATGGTCGCGATTCTGAAGCGGACTTTCAATGGACTTTCCCAGATGGAACAAAAATCAAATTTAAAGACGCGGTTATCAATCTTAAGGACTTTATTTCGGGGGATTCAACTGGTGTTGCACCATTGTCATTTGATGTCATGTCAAATGGTAAACCAGAAGTGGTGCCAGCAGGTTAATTTAGAGGGTTTCGACCCTCTTTTTATTTTTAAGGAGGAAATATGGTTGAAGCTGAAGAAACCAACGCAACAGCAACCATAGCTTTTATTGATATCGATACAGGTATCGAATATAAGGCTGGAGATACCGTTGATTTAAGCGGTAAATCCAAAGAGCGAATCGAAGCTATGGCAAGCAAAGAAAATCGAACTGGTCAAATACTGATCAACATTTTATCTGAAGAAAAGGAAACTGAATAATGTCAAAAGTAATTGATATCACAGAAAAACTCAATTTTGAAGAAAATCCAAAATTGAAAATTAAAGATGCTGAAATTGAAGTCAATACAGATGCAACAACTGTACTGACTCTAATGCAGACCGTCGGTGATGAAGAAGGAACTCCATCTGCCAAAAAAATGATGGAAATGTTTGAGCTAATCTTCCCTGAGAATAGTCGCAAAACACTTAATGAAATGCGCTTGAATTTTGCTGACTTAACTAAAGTTATTGAAGCAGCGATGACGTTGGTCATGGGAGAAGAAGAAATGGGAGAACAGTGAGCCATACTATGACCTATTTGAGGATTTCGATTTAATCGTCAGTTCTCTTAGGACACAGTATGGCTTATCTGTATACTCTAATGAATTTAAGAATATGAAGTGGAAAGAGTTCAAGGCTCTCTTAGCTGGTTTGTCCGGAGAAACACCGCTTGGTCGAATCGTCCAAATTCGAAGCGAAGATGACCCTAAAATGCTAGAAGTATTTTCAGAAGGTCAGCACCGTATTCGAAACGAATGGAGATTGAGACTTGCCAAGGAGAAAACTGAACAAGATCTGACTCAAGTTCTTGAAGAATTAAAACAAGCCTTTGTTGAGATGGCTAAGTAGGAGGTGATAGCTATTGGCACAGACAGTTGGTCAAATTGGTCTTGACCTTGTCGTCAACGACAAACAATTTAAAGGCCAGATGAGTGGCTTGCAAGGGATGGCAACGAAAGCTGCCAAGATGCTTGCAGGAGCATTTGCAATCAAGAAACTTGTTGATTTCGGAGCTCAAGCTATCAAGCTCGGCTCAGATCTCAACGAAGTACAAAACGTTGTTGACGTTGCTTTCCCACGCATGAGCAAGCAAGTCGATGACTTTGCAAAACAAGCTATGTATACCTCTGGGTTATCAGAGACCATGGCAAAACGATACACCGGCACATTCGGTGCGATGACGAAAGCTTTTGGTTTCAGCGAACAAAAAGCTTACGAGATGTCGACAGCTTTAACTAGTTTAGCGGGCGATGTGGCATCTTTTTATAATATTAGTCAAGATGAAGCCTACACAAAGCTGAAATCAGTCTTTACTGGTGAAACAGAGACGCTTAAAGATTTAGGTGTTGTTATGACTCAATCGGCACTTGATGCGTATGCAATGGCTAACGGCTTTGGAAAGACGACACAAGAAATGTCTGAGGCTGAAAAAGTTGCTTTGCGGTTCGCATTTGTAACAGATAAGCTGTCACTAGCTAGTGGCGACTTCGCTAGGACATCTGACAGTTGGGCTAACCAAGTTAGAATTATGAAGCTACAGTTCGAAAGCTTTATGGCAAGCGTCGGAGCTGGCTTGATTAACATTTTTACCCCAGTCATCAAAGTGATTAACTTTTTGCTCAGCAAATTGCTGACAGTAGGTAATGCTTTTAAAGCATTGACTGAACTATTTACTGGCAAGAAGTCTATGAAAGGCTCGGGTATCCAAGAAACAGCTGATGCAGTTGGTAATTTAGGAGAGGCTTCTGATGGTGCAGCAGGAGGAGCTGGCAATTTAGGAAAAGCCGCTAAAGGAGCCGGCAAGGCTGCGGATGGAGCTGGTAAAGCAGCTAAGAAAGCTGCCCAAGAAATGAAATCTCTCATGGGATTTGACCAAATCAATAAACTATCTGACTCATCCGATAGCGGAGATGGTGGTGGAGATTCCGGTGGCGGTCCTGGTGGTTCAGGCGGCGGAGGTGGTGGAACACCTAAAGGCGCTGAAGTCGACATGGGAAAAATTGCTGAAGGTGGGAATCAATTAGACGGTCTGTTTGATGGATTGTTTAAACGATTGCTTGAACTCGTCAAATTGTTTCAGGACGGTTTCAATGCTTCATTTAGATTTGATGGCATCGAACGACTCAAAACGGCATTGCAACGAATCGGCGAATTACTCCAAGAGATTTTTACAGATCCAAAAGTGGTTGCTTCATTTCAAACTATGCTTGATAAGATAGCTTATGCTCTAGGGCAATTTGTTGGCTCGATAGGGACTGTTGCTCTCGGGATAGGAGTCTTTATAGCCGAAAGTATAGCTAATGGCTTACAGCGCCAAAAAGAGCGTATTAAGAGCGCTCTTGTATCTCTATTTACCAACATAGGAAACGTAGCTGAGGTTGCTGGTAATATCGTTCAAGCTTTCTCAAATGGTTTTTACGATGTCATCACATCTTCTGGCGCTGTTAGAATTGGCAGTGCGATTGTATCTGCGATTTTAAGTGCTGGTAGCACAGTAATCGAATTAGGCAGTAAGATAGCAGGAGATTTTGCTAAAGGAATTGAAAAAGCAATAGTTCCGAATGTTCCACAGTTAGTAAAAGCCTGGACAGGATTATTAGATGGCATCGCTCCTGTTTTTGAAAGTTTAGAATCACTGGTAGATGATGCGTTGAAACGTGTGTACGATGACAAAGCAAAACCATTTATTGACTCTTTGACAAGTGGTTTTGGTCAGTTGATGAAAAGCTTTTTGGATGGGTGGAATACTTACCTCAATCCAGTTCTATCAAAATTGGGCAAAATGTTTTCGGAAGTTTATGACGCTCATGTAAAACCAGCTATCGATAATCTCTCTATGCTTTTAGGTAGTTTTTTTGATTTTTTCAAAGCAGCTTGGGAAGACTTTGTTTTGAATGTAGATGTCACAAAATTTATGGAGATTCTTAGCGGATTAGCAGAAGTTATCGGTACAGCATTGATCAATGCTATTGCAGCACTCTCTGATATCATCGGTGGTCTTGCTCAAGCTCTATCTGGTTTGATTGATTTTGTAACGGGTGTTTTTACAGGGGATTGGGATAAAGCTTGGAACGGAATTAAAAATCTATTTTCCGGTATCATCCAATCTCTCTTAGCCGCACTTGGAATTGATATCGATTCGATGATTGCAGAGTTCACACGTTGGTGGGAATCTGTTAAGACCATTTTTGCACCTGTTGTTCAATGGTTCAAGGACAAGTTTAAACAAGCCTGGGATGCCATTGTTGCTATCTTTACCGGTATTGGTTCTTGGTTCTCTCAACGCTACAATGAGTTAAAAAGCAATCTTGCTTCTATTCCTGATTGGTTCAAAGACAAGTTCCGCAACGCGTGGACAGGTTTGACAGGTATCTTCAATCCTATTGCAAGTTGGTTTGCAGGGAAGTGGAGTAATATCCAATCTGCTCTTGCTAGTATACCAGGGTGGTTTTCTTCAAAATTCCGCGAAGCATATAACAATGTCAAGAATGCATTTTCTGGCATTATCGGGTTCTTTAGCGGACTTTGGGGGCAAATACGCTCAACGTTTACTCACGTTGGAACCATGGTTGGAAGTGCCATTGGCGGTGCTGTACGTAGCGTTATTAACGGGGTGCTTGGCACGGTAGAAAGCACAATCAATAGTGGTATCAGCTTACTCAATGGCGCTATTAGCGTGATTAATAAATTACCTGGTGTAAATATCGGTGGATTTAGTTACATTGGACTACCTCGACTTGCTCAAGGTGGCTTTGTTAAGGCCAATACACCACAAATTGCCATGATTGGTGACAACAAGCATTACGGTGAGATTGTTGCTCCGGAAAATAAAATGCTTGAAATGGCACGTCGTGCAGCGGAATTGTCAAATAATGGCGGTGGACCAGAAGTTCTAGCCTTACTGACACAGTTGTTACAAGCGGTTCGTGCTCTTGATTTGACAATTGATGGTGATAAAATCACCAAGAAGATTGTAGATAAAATCAATGAAATTGCAATTAAAACAGGGGAATCCCCCCTCATGATTTAGGAGTTATGCATGAGTGAAATATCAGTAGGTGGAGTAGCTCTTGCTTCTCCAGTTGAAATCAGCATCAATAATGAGATTATCTGGTCATCTTCTACGGGTCGTAGTGCTAGTGGATTGATGACGGGTGACGTCATTGCGGAAAAACGTACATTCTCCATCAAATGGGGAATTATCACAGAAGCAGAAAGAAATCTTATCAAGTCTAAATTGGTAGCCGGATTTTTTACTGCAAACATTTTAGGACAGTCTATCACTGGTTACCGCGGAACTATCACAGAGACAGTAATGGGACGTCTGAGTGACGGTGTGACCTATTACAACGGATTATCTGTATCTATTATCGAGCAGTAGGAGGGATTATGCTAGAAGTAACATCAGATTATATCAAAGCAATAGAGAACCATCTGCGCGTGTTTGAGGCTAACTTTGATTTAAATGGTAAGAGATACACAAAAACCAAAATTGCATCAGCTACGTACGACAGTTCCATCGGTAATAGTAATGATTTTACAATTGGTGGTGGGTACATCAATAGTCTAGAAATTGAAATTAAAGAGATTATTGAAGGTCTGCAAGAAATGATGCCGGCAACAATGTCGGTAGCAATTGCGGGTAAAACCGTCCCACTTGGCAAGTTTTTTGTTACCGAGGTTAAGCTAGATCGTAATGATAAAAAGACTAAAATTAAGCTACAGGACGAGTTTGTTAGATTGTCTGGTGCTTATGATAGTCAGCTTACTTATCCAGCTTATACAAGGGATATTTTATCAGAAATCGTGAGATTGACAGGTATCACGACAGATACTAATATCCAATTAGTAAATGATCAAGTTGCGAAGAAACTAGAAAAAACAAGTTATCGTGAGGCGTTAGTTTATTTAGCGCAATTATCAGGAAGCTTCGTCAGATTTAATCGTAATGGGAAGCTTGATTTTATCAAGCTAAAGACAACATCAAGACATATCACGAAAGATATGTATAAGCCAGGTGGATTAGAACGTGACGAGATACCTTACAGGTTGAAAGGTATTGAGTGTAAGTCTGCTGATAAGGTTGTGTATAAATCAGGATTGTCCACAGGTAATATCATGAAGTTAAAAAATCCATGGGTTACACAAGAAATTCTGGATCGTGTCTTCAATGAATACCGTGATTTTAACTTTTATCCATATACATTATCCTGGCGTGGTGATATGACCATGGAATCCGGTGACTGGGTTACAGTACACTGGGATGAAAATATCTATTTTGATATTCCAATGCTGTCCTACAAACTTTCGTTTGATGGTGGTTTATCTGCCCATAGTAGTGGAAATGCTGCTGGAGTTGCACAAGGTACTTATAAATATAAGGGGACCATGCAACGTCAAATAGAGTATTTAGACGAACTTATCACTAAGCAAGGTAGTATGTACCTTGATACATCAAGCCCTACCAAACCAAAAAATGGAGATATATGGTTTAAACCTAATGGTGGATATGTTGAAATGTGGGAACGTGTAGAAGGTTCATGGGTTAAAAAGGCAGACAGCGCTAATGTCGGAGAAATTGTCAATACGATAACCACTGATGAATTGCTAGCAAAAAAAGTTTCTGCAGCAATTGGTAATTACATTACGTTAAATGCCAAAAATATAACTGCTGGAGATCTGGATTTAGCACGTTTGCGAATCATGAATGGTTTGCAAGAGATTGTTTCCGTCCGTGACGGCAAAGTTGTGATGAACATTGATAAGCTCACTATCAATGCTCAAGATGTAGCGACGAAAGAAGATCTAAAAAAAATTGAACTAACTCCTGGACCTCAAGGGGAACGTGGGCAACAGGGGGTACCTGGTGTCCAAGGTTTGCAAGGACCGAAAGGCGACCAAGGTATCCCAGGGCAAACTGGAGCTAACGGACGCACTACTTATTTTCACAGGGCTTGGGCAAATTCATCTGATGGCCGTGATGGTTTTAGTACGTCTGATAGCACTAACAAGCGCTACTTAGGTACTCTAACAGACTTTAACGAGGCTGACAGTCAGGATCCTGCAAGATACAAGTGGACTGCTCTCTTTGAGAATGTTTCTGGTGGAAATCGAAACTATTTCAAGAACGGCAGAACTCAGCAAATCAACATAGGAAATCGTGAAATGTATGATATGCGGACTTTTATCGTTGATGACTTTTGGAAAAATCCAGATAGATTAAAACCAAATTATGTCCGTATCTCATTTGAAGTGTCTCTGTCTCCTGCTTTATCAAAAGATACACAGGTCGCTGTGCATTTTTCGGCTGCCCCTTGGTACAGTAACAGACTCACACTCAAAGCTGGAGTTACTACTCCGCAAAAATTTGAGTTTATTATCGATTTGTCAAAAGCTAATGAAACATACCAGACAAATAATGTTTTTATCAGATTTGGCACAAATTACGGTTTCCCAGCTAATCAGACTGTTACGCTTGAAAATGCCATGTTATCCATAGGCACCAACTTTCTTGGCTATGTCAAAGCCATTGAAGATGTTGAAACTGACATCAATTCCAAAGCTGACCATAAATTGACTCAAGAGCAGTTAAATGCCCTTAACGAGAAATCACAGATTTTAGAGGCTGAAATGAAAGCGAAAGCATCTATGGAGGCCTTTGGTGAATTAGAAAAAGCATATAATGCCTTTGTTGACAAGAATGCTAAAGATGCAGCCCAATCTGAAAAAGATTTGATTGAAGCGGGCAGAAGAATTGAGTTTTTATCAATAGAATTTGGTGGCTTGAAGGAGATGAAAAAGTTCATCGATACCTATATGAGCGCTTCAAATGAGGGGCTCATCATTGGAAAGAACGATGCTAGTTCATCAATCAAAGTCAGTCATGATAGGATTTCTATGTTTTCTGCAGGTAAGGAAGTAATGTATATTTCGCAAGGTGTGATTCATATCGACAACGGTATTTTCACCGCGTCAGTTCAAATCGGATGCTTTAGAACAGAACAGTATTATCTTGACAAAGATGTGAATGTTATTCGATATGTAGGAGGTTAAAAAGAGGAAAATGACTAAATTTATCAATTCTAGTGGCCCATTGCATTTGAACCTTTACGTCGAACAAGTTAGTCAGGACA
>NZ_JBJUSF010000027.1:0-34052 GCF_046098195.1 Streptococcus sp. ST14 | reverse complement strand
ATCATCATAAGTTAATTTCATAATAAAAACACCCCAAAAGTTAGATTTTTTCTGTCTAACTTTTGGGGTGCAGTTCAAAACTGACGTTTTTTTGTATGCTTATTTTGACTTGATGTAGTTGATACCGTCTGCCTTAGGTGCAACTGCTTTTCCAAAGAAGGCTGCCAAGACAAGAATGGTCAAGACATAAGGGGCGATTTGAAGGTAAACCGCTGGCACTCCTTGTAGGAAAGGTAATTGAGAACCGATAACTGCCAAACTTTGTGAAAGTCCGAAGAAGAGACTAGAAAGCATAGCACCAATTGGGTTCCATTTACCAAAGATCATTGCCGCAAGAGCGATAAATCCAGGACCGACAATAGTTGTCACTGAGAAGTTGACAGAAATGGATTGAGCATAAATCGCTCCCCCAATTCCACCAAGGAAACCTGAAATAACAACCCCAAGATATCGCATCTTGTAGACATTGATCCCCAAGGTATCCGCTGCCTGAGGGTGTTCACCAACAGAGCGAAGACGAAGACCAAAACGTGTCTTAAAGAGAATAAACCAAGCAAGGAAAGAGAAGGCAATCGCGATATAACCTAGTAGACTGGTTGACTTGAAGAAGATATCTCCAATCACAGGGATATCAGCCAAAACTGGGAAATCAAAACGTCCAAAAGTCTGGCTTAAGTTATCCGTTTGTCCTTTGTTATAAAGAACTTTAACCAAGAAAACTGCTAGGGCAGGAGCCATCAAGTTCAATACTGTACCACTGACAACATGGTCCGCACGGAAATGAACTGTAGCGACTGCATGGATGAGGGAGAAAATAGCTCCCACGATACCAGCAACTAACAAGGAAATCCAAGGTGTCGCTGCTCCAAGTTGTTCTGCAAATTCAAGGTTAAAGACAACTCCAGAAAAGGCTCCCATAACCATAATTCCTTCAAGACCGACGTTAACGACACCACCACGTTCAGAAAAGACTCCTCCGATACTCGTAAAAATAAGTGGTGCTGAGTAAATCAGCATAGAAGAGACCAAGAGGGTGAGTAATGTTGTAATAGACATCCTTACTTACCTCCTTTAACTTGTTTTTTAGGTTTGACAAAGCGTTCGATAATGTAGTGAACGCTGACAAAGAAGATAATAGACGCTGTTACAATGCTAACAAGCTCAGACGGAACTTGCGCAGCGTTCATACCCGGTGCTCCTACTTGCAAAACACCAAATAAGAATGCTGCAAAAAGAATTCCAATTGGTGAATTTCCAGCAAGCAAACTAACTGCCATCCCGTTAAATCCGATAGCTAATGATGAGCCCTGAACGTAAACGTTTTGGAAAGTTCCAAGACCTTCGACAGCTCCACCAAGACCAGCCAAGGCACCAGAGATAATCATTGATAGAATGATTGTACGTTTTGCTGAAATACCAGCGTACTCTGAAGCATGGGGATTGAGACCAACTGCGCGAATTTCAAAACCGAGAGTCGTTTTCTTTAGCAAGAACCAAATCACACCAACAGCAATGATTGCAAAGAAGATTCCGATATTCATACGGGAATTTCCAGTCAACTCTGATAACCATGGTGTCTGATATGTAGCATTGGCACTAACACGAATCGTTGAGTCTGTACTTTGCATAATATCTTTAGGAAAGGCATGAATAAAGGCATTTCCCACATACAATACAATGTAGTTCATCATGATGGTCACGATAACCTCTGACGTACCGAGATAAGCTCTGAGGATCCCTGGAATCGCACCAACGATTCCACCTGCGATCAAAACAATGATCACTGTTAATGGAATCAAAACGAGACGAGGCATATCTGGATTTGACAAGGCAAACCAACCACTGAGAATCCAGCCTGCCAAAGCCTGACCAGGAAGTCCGACGTTAAAGAAGCCTGCTCGACTGGCAACTGCGAAACCTAGACCTATCAAGACAAGAGGACCCATGGCACGGAAAATTTCTCCAATCCCACGGAGGCTACCAAAAGCTGTATAGAACAACTCCTCATAGCCCCAGATAGCATCATATCCGAAGATCCACATGACAATGGCTCCAAGCAAGATTCCTAAGAATACGGAAATCAAGGGAACCGAAATTTGTTGTAACTTTTTAGACATCACTCTTCTCCTTTCCCAAGTTTCCACCTGCCATCAAGACACCAAGTTCTTGTTTATTAGTCGTTTCTGGCGATACAATACCTTGAATCTTACCATCGTGAATAACAGCAATTCGGTCTGAGACATTTAAAATCTCATCCAATTCAAAGCTGACAACAAGGACAGCCTTACCGTTATCACGCTCTTCAATCAAACGTTTGTGGATATATTCAATGGCACCGACATCCAAACCACGAGTTGGCTGGCTGACGATAAGGAGATCAGGATCACGATCAATCTCACGAGCGATAATCGCTTTTTGTTGATTTCCTCCTGAAAGAGCTGCCGCTGGAACAAATTCGCTTGCCGCACGGACGTCAAATTCTTCCATCAATTTCTTAGCATGTGAAGTGATATTGGCATAGTTCAAAATGCCATTTTTGCTGAGTGGTTCTTTGTAGTAGGTTTGAAGAGCGATATTTTCTGAAATCATCATCTCCAAAATCAAGCCATCACGGTGACGATCCTCAGGAACGTGCCCCACGCTTAGTTCTGTAATTTGTCGAGGATGCATCCCCACGATTGATTTGCCTTTTAATTCAACGCTACCTGACTCAACCTTACGAAGGCCTGTAATGGCTTGAATGAGTTCAGATTGACCATTGCCATCAATACCTGCAATACCAACAATTTCACCAGCACGAACATCCAAAGAAAGATTCTTCACAGCTGGTACACCTCGGTTTTCATTAACAACCAAGTCTTTGATAGACAAGACTACTTCTTTTGGTTGCGGTGCTTGTTTTTCCGTTTTAAAGGAGACTGAGCGTCCAACCATCATTTCTGCCAAGTCCGCATTTGTTGCCCCTGCGATTTCAACTGTCTGGATTGATTTCCCACGACGGATAACTGTCACTCGATCCGATACCGCACGAATCTCATCTAACTTGTGGGTAATCAAAATAATGGACTTCCCTTCTTTGACAAGGTTTTTCATGATTGCCATCAATTCATCAATCTCTGAAGGAGTCAATACGGCTGTAGGTTCGTCAAAGATAAGGATATCAGCACCACGATAGAGTGTTTTCAAGATTTCTACACGTTGTTGGGCTCCAACGGAAATATCCGCCACCTTAGCAGCAGGATCCACTGCCAAACCATAACGTTCAGAAAGAGCCTTGATTTCTTTAGTAGCACCAGCTATATCTAGAACACCATTTTTAGTGATTTCACTCCCTAAAATGATATTCTCAGCCACTGTAAAAGCTTCAACCAACATAAAATGTTGGTGAACCATCCCAATTCCAAGACCAGCGGCTTTAGATGGTGAGTCTAGTTTTACAACCTGACCATTCACCACAATTTCACCACTTGTTGGTTCAAGAAGTCCTGCCAGCATATTCATCAGAGTGGATTTACCCGCTCCATTTTCTCCTAAAAGTGCATGAATTTCACCTTTTCGCAGTTGCAAGTTGATTTTGTCGTTTGCTACAAATTCACCAAACACCTTGGTAATATCCCGCATCTCAATGACATTTTCGTGTGCCATATGCTCTTCCTTTCAGAGGTTTATTTTATTTCAATAAAACCTGCTAATCACATTAACAAGCTCTATTGAGACAAAAATTGCCTCAATTCTTAAAGAAGCGACCAATGGCCGCTTCCTAAGAAATGACTTTTATCCATTATTTTTCAGGAACTTTTACGCTTCCGTCAAGGATTTTAGCTTTTGCATCTTCAACAGCTTTTTTACCTTCTTCTGAAAGGTTTGTTACTGCTAGCTCAACCCCTTTATCTTTCAATGAGTAAACAATCACTTGTCCACCAGGGAATTCACCTTTTTCTGTTTTGTTGGCAATATCTTTTACAGTTGTACCAACTTGTTTCAATGTAGATACAAGAACGAAATTAGATTCTTTACCATCTTTAGAAGTGTATTTACCTTCTGCTGCTTGGTCACGGTCTACACCGATAACCCAAACTTTTTCGTCTTCATTTTTGTTTTCGTTCAATGATTTTGCTTCAGCAAAGACACCAGCACCTGTACCACCAGCTGCTTGGTAGACAACGTCCGCACCGGCAGCGTATTGAGCTGCTGCAATTGTTTTACCTTTGGCAGCATCACCAAATGAACCAGCGTAGTCAACTTGGACTTTGATAGATGGGTCTACTGACTCAACACCAGCTTTGAATCCAGCTGCAAAACGTGAAATAACTTCAGATTCAATACCACCTACAAAACCAACTTGTTTTGTTTTCGTAGTTTTCGCTGCTGCAACACCAGCAAGGTAAGCTGCTTCGTTATCCGCAAATCTTACGCTCGCAACATTCTTTTGACCTTCAATCACATCATCAATCAAGACATAGTTTAGGTCAGAGTGGTCTTTTGCTGCTTCCTCAACTGCATTGTGAAGGGCAAAACCAACACCGAAGATCAGGTTGTAACTTCCAGCCGCTTGTTGCAAGTTGTTAGCATAGTCTGCTTCGCTTGTTGATTGGAAGTAAGTGTAACCTTTATCTTTAGAAAGATTGTGTTCTTTACCCCAGTCTTGCAAACCTTCCCAAGCTGATTGGTTAAATGATTTATCATCAACACCACCAGTATCTGTTACGATTGCTGCTTTGGTCTTCATTTCTGATGAAGATGAAGCTGCGTTACGAGAAGAGCGGTTACCACATGCAGCAAGTCCAACTGCTGCTACTGCAACTAGACCAAGGCCTAGCCATTGTTTCTTGTTCATTACTGAACCTCCTAAATAAGATGTGCAACGATGTTGCAAGTATGGATTGGTTGGCCACAAGGACCGCGTCACTCAGAGAGTGACTCAGACTAGTTTAAGTCTGTAAATGAGTATGGAAGTAACTCCCCGACCGTCATCTCGACCGTCGATTTATCTTTAGCGACTAAAGTCACTTTTAGATCTTGTTCAAAAAATTCAACCATGACCTGGCGGCAAGCACCACATGGCGAGATGGGTTTTTCAGTTTGTCCGTAGACAATCAATTCTGAAAACTCCCGTTGCCCCTCCGAAACTGCTTTAAAAATAGCAGTACGTTCTCCACAATTAGTCAAGGGATAACTAGCATTCTCGATGTTTACACCCGTATAAATACTACCATCCTTGGCTACTAAAACAGCTCCGATGGGAAAGTGAGAATAGGGGACATAGGCTTGTTTGCTGGTTTCAATTGCTAGTTCAATTAACTCAGTAGTCGCCATCTGCCAATTCTCCTTTTAAAATCGCAACTCCAGCAGATGTTCCGATACGGGTAGCACCTGCTTCCACAAAAGCGACAGCATCTGCATATGAACGCGCTCCACCAGCTGCCTTAACTCCCATATCTGGCCCGACTGTTTCACGCATCAACTGAACATCCTCAATAGTGGCACCACCAGTTGAGAATCCAGTAGATGTTTTGACAAAGTCAGCGCCTGCTTTCTGGGATAATTGGCAGGCCACAACCTTTTCATCGTCTGTTAACAAGCAAGCTTCAATAATGACCTTCACCAACTTGTCACCACTTGCTTCTACGACAGCACGGATGTCCGATTCAACCAAATCCAGATTGCCTGATTTGAGGGCACCGACATTGATAACCATATCAATCTCATCTGCACCGTTTTGGACAGCTTCTTTTGTTTCAAAAGATTTCACAGATGAAGTTGTTGCTCCCAAAGGAAAACCTACTACTGTACAAACCTTTACATCTGAGCCTTCAAGCCCTGTTTTCGCATGTTTAACCCATGTAGGATTAACACAAACGCTGGCAAAGTCATACTCACGCGCTTCAGATAGCAAACGATCAATTTGTTCTTGACTTGCATCTTGCTTTAAAAGCGTATGATCGATATATTTATTTAACTTCATATTCGGATTCTCCCTGGTTTTATGAGATAATTTCTATAATTTCTCGTAAACTTTGCACTCCATCATTTATTTTAACATATTTTTGAAATTCTGTAACTAGTTCAGAAGAAATTTTTCCATTTGTATAAACTTTTGCAACAATTTCACCCTTTTGAACGGAGTCTCCAACTTTCTTTTCAAAAACAATCCCTGTTTCATAGTCCAAGTCATCAGACTTGACTGCACGACCAGCTCCTAGTCTCATGGCATAGAGTCCAAATTCCATTGCAGGAAGAGCTGAAATAACACCTGCATCTTGAGCTGGAATTTCCACCACATGGGCAACTTTGACGGGGCGATAGAGATTTTCTAAATCACCGCCTTGTGCTGCTACCATTTCTTCAAACTTAGCCAGTGCTTGGCCATTTTCCAGGTGTTGACGGATTTCCTCGATCGTTTTCTCAACATCAGCCAAGCCAAGCATAATCTGAGCCAATTCGCAGATAAAGTGACTAATATCTTCTCGGCCTTTTCCTTGAAGAATCTCGATCGCCTCAAGGATTTCGAGACGATTCCCAATGGCTCTTCCCAAGGGCTGACTCATATCGGTAATGACTGCTACCGTCTTTCGACCAACTGCCTTACCAAGATCCACCATGGTTTGAGCCAATTCGCGCGCCTCATCAACCGTCTTCATGAAGGCACCTTCACCGACCGTTACGTCTAGCAAAATGGCATCCGCTCCTGCAGCAATTTTCTTGCTCATCACCGAACTCGCAATCAAAGGAATCGTGTCGACAGTTGCGGTCACATCTCGGAGGGCATAGAGAAGTTTATCTGCTTTAACCAGCTGATCGGACTGCCCAATGACAGATACACCAATGTCCTGTACCTGACGAATGAAATCTTCTCGACTTCGCTCAACTTGATAACCCTTAATGGACTCCAATTTATCAATTGTCCCACCAGTATGGCCAAGACCACGACCACTCATTTTAGCTACGGGAACACCGAAACTCGCAACAAGAGGAGCCAAGATTAAGGTCACCTTATCACCTACACCACCAGTCGAATGCTTATCAACTTTAACCCCATCAATAGCTGACAAGTCAAACTCCTGACCTGTCTTGACCATATTCATCGTTAGATCAGAAATCTCACGTGTGGTCATTCCTTTAAAATAAACAGCCATAGCAAAAGCAGACATCTGATAGTCTGGAACAGTTCCAGCCACATAGCCTTCTACCAACCATTTGATTTCAGCTGCAGTCAGTTCTTGACCATCTCGTTTCTTTTGGATTAAATCAACTGCTCTCATTCTTTCACACTTCTAAGGATATAGTATCCCTTATCTTTCTTTACGATTTCACAATTTCCAAAAACGTCTTCCATCTTATTTCTAGCACTTGGAGCTCCTTGTTTTTTCTGAATGACGATGGTTAAATCTCCTCTGTCTTGCAAGAAATCTCTGCTCTTTTCGATAATCTCATGAACAACCTGTTTACCCGCTCGGATCGGCGGATTGGAAATAACATGGTCAAACTTCCCTTCAACTTGTTCATAGATATTGGATTGGAAAATCCTCGCTTCAACCTTATTTCGTTCAGCATTTTGTCGCGCTAGGTCCAAGGCGCGATTATTGATATCTACCATGGTAGCCTGAACTCCATAAGCCTTGACCAATGACAAGCCCAATGGCCCATAACCACAACCCACATCAAGGACCGTCTCTCCTTCATTTACCTCTAGACACTTGAGCAAGAGCTGACTCCCAAAGTCAACCATTTTCTTGCTAAAAACACCCGCATCCGTCAAAAAGGTCATGTTTTCTCCCAACAACTCCACTCTCAACTCATGAATGTCGTGAGCAGCATCAGGATTTTCTGCATAATACATTTTACTCATAAAACTATTTTACCATAATTTGGCTTGAATTGTAAATCGTTTACAAAGTGATGATCAAATGAAAAAGACTGAAGAATCCTAGTCAAAAAACCTTTTCTTCAATCTCTTTCAATTATTAGAAATATATTACAATCTATCGGGAACTACAAATTATCATAGTCAGGAAAAAACAGTTCGTCTGTAATCAGGCGCATTTTTATCACTATTTCTTAACCTTAAAATACTTTATTATCAACAAGATTCCCAATATGATGTTTAGATAAAAACCCAACTGATAAGTTTGTGTCAAGATTTCCAAACTTGTCCAAAGTCGTATCAAATCTTCTAGTGACATACGGAATAGATATCCTTCTGTAGCAATCCACAAAATCAAAAATAGATAACTACCAGCAGCAAGCCATTTCGTCCACTGCTTTTTTACTAGCCAGGCAATCAAGAGCGAACAGATAAAGACAGCTGTTACAAGGAGATGATCCATTAAGAAGGTAAAACCGTAATAGGTTTCTACAAAGCGTCTACCATTATCCGCATTCGCTCCTTTTATAAAAGGTAAGGCAAAACTGAGAATAAAACAGAGTTCCAATATATAACTTTTTAATATTTTCATGACACACCTCCTATAAGTTGCGAACTAAAAAAGCCCACTTTTAATAACTGATAAGTCTTCAGAAACCATTCCCTATCTCATCATTAAATTATTCAACCTCCATCTACCTCTATTATACGATATTGACTTACTACCATCAAGAAACCGCTTTATCTTTTTAGCTTTTTATGGTATGATAAACAAAATATCTAGGGGAAAACAAATGACCAACGAATTTTTACATTTTGAGAAAATCAGCCGCCAGACTTGGCAATCATTGCATCGCAAAACTACCCCCCCTTTGACAGAGGAAGAGTTAGAATCCATCAAGAGTTTCAATGACCAGATTAGTCTGCAGGACGTAACAGACGTCTATCTTCCCCTAGTCCATCTTATCCATATTTACAAGCGCACTAAGGATGATTTGGCATTTTCAAAAGGAATTTTTCTCCAACGTGAAAGCAAATCGCAGCCTTTTATCATTGGGGTTTCTGGTAGTGTTGCTGTGGGGAAATCGACTACTAGTCGCTTGCTTCAGATTCTACTATCACGCACTCTTCCTGATGCTACTGTGGAATTGGTGACGACTGACGGCTTTCTCTATCCCAATCAAACCTTGATTGACCAGGATATCTTAAATCGCAAAGGTTTTCCCGAAAGTTATGATATGGAAACCTTGCTGAATTTTCTTGATCGCCTAAAAAATGGACAAGATGTCGATATTCCTGTCTATTCTCATGAGATTTATGATATTGTTCCTGATGAGAAGCAACGTGTCAAAGCTGCTGATTTTGTCATTGTTGAGGGGATTAATGTCTTTCAAAACCCTCAAAATGAGCGCCTTTACATTACCGATTTCTTTGATTTCTCCATCTATGTGGATGCAGCAGTTGAAGACATTGAAAGCTGGTATCTGGATCGTTTCTTAAAGCTGCTCAGCTTTGCCCAAAATGATCCCAACAGCTACTACCACCGCTTTACGCAAATGCCGATTGGAGAAGTTGAAGCCTTTGCTCACCAGGTTTGGACCAGTATTAATCTCACAAATCTACAAAACTATATCGAACCAACAAGGAATCGCGCTGAGGTCATTCTCCACAAGACTAAAAACCATGAAATCGATGAAATTTACCTAAAAAAATAATTTCCCCTTGTCAAAACCTAAGTTTTCATATATAATGGTATAGTTAGTAAATATGGAGGTAAGAACATTGGCAAACATTAAATCAGCTATCAAACGCGCTGAATTGAACGTTAAACAAAACGAAAAAAACTCAGCTCAAAAATCAGCTATGCGTACTGCTATCAAAGCTTTCGAAGCAAACCCTTCTGAAGAACTTTTCCGTGCTGCTAGCTCAGCTATCGACAAAGCAGAAACTAAAGGTTTGATTCATAAAAACAAAGCAAGCCGCGATAAAGCTCGTCTTTCAGCTAAACTTGCTAAATAAGAAACAGTCCATAGAGGCTGTTTTTTTGTCCTCTAATTAGAAAAGGTAGAAAATGAAAATCGCAATCATAGGATATTCTGGAGCTGGCAAGTCAACTCTAGCTGAAAAGTTGTCAAACTACTACTCCATCCCCAAACTGCATATGGATACACTTCAATTTCAACCTGGTTGGCAAGACAGTGACCGCGAATGGATGTTGATCGAGATGAAAAACTTTCTCACAAAGCACGAATCTTGGGTCATCGACGGCAACTACTCTTGGTGCTATTACGAGGAAAGAATGCAAGAAGCTGACCAAATCATCTTCCTCAATTTTTCACCATGGACTTGTCTCTTTCGAGCCTTTAAAAGGTATCTTACATACCGAGGCAAGGTCCGAGAAAGTATGGCTGCAGGTTGCCCTGAACGCTTTGACTGGGACTTTATCAGATGGATTCTCTGGGATGGGCGTACAAAACATGCTAAAGAACGCTATCAACGGGTTCAAGAAACCTATCTAGAGAAAGTAATTGTCCTCCGGTCGCAAAAGGAGATGGACTACTTCTTAGAAAATCTCGCACATAACAAGAAAAACCAACGTGTCTAACGTTGGTTTTTTGCTATTAGCCAATCACACTTCCATTTGGTACAGCTGGATCAACTGTGAGAAGGGTTAACTTGCCTTCATGTTCAGCTGAGAGAATCATCCCTTGGCTGACATATTTTTTCATCATCTTGCGTGGTTTAAGGTTGGCAACGATTTGGACTTTCTTGCCGACCAATTCTTGCTCGTTTGGATAGTATTTGGCAATTCCTGAGAGGATTTGACGGTCTTCACCATCACCAGCATCTAGGCGGAATTGGAGCAACTTGTCAGAACCTTCCACTTTAGACACTTCTTTGACTTCTGCGACACGGATTTCGACCTTATCGAAGTCTTCAAACTTGATTTCATCCTTGTTGAGTTTGAGTTCAACTTCATCTGGATTCCATTCTTTTTCGACGGCTGGTTTGTTGCCTTCCATTTGTTCTTTGATATAGGCAATCTCTTCTTCCATGTCCAGACGTGGGAAGATTGGTGTTCCTTTGGCAACAACAGTCACACCTGCAGGGAAATCTGCCAAGCTCAAGTTTTCTAGACTAGAAACTTCTGCTAGACCAAGTTGTGCCAATACGGCGCGACTAGTTTCCATCATAAAGGGCTCAATCATGTGAGCTACGACACGAAGGCTAGCTGCCAAGTGGCTCATGACACTTGCCAATTGGTCACGAAGAGCTTCATCCTTAGCCAAGACCCATGGGGCTGTCTCATCAATGTATTTGTTAGTGCGAGAGATAAGGGTCCAGACTGCTTCTAAAGCACGTGGGTAGTCAACTGCTTCCATGTGAGTATGGTAGTCAGTGATAGATTGCTCTGCTACTTGGGCAAGAGCATTGTCAAACTCTGTCACACCTTCTACATAGGCAGGGATTTGCCCATCAAAATACTTGTTAATCATGGAAACCGTACGGTTAAGGAGGTTTCCAAGGTCATTTGCTAATTCATAGTTGATACGACCTACATAGTCTTCTGGAGTGAAGGTTCCGTCTGAACCGACTGGAAGGCTACGCATGAGGTAGTAACGAAGTGGATCGAGACCAAAACGCTCTATCAACATTTCAGGATAGACAACGTTCCCTTTAGACTTAGACATCTTGCCGTCTTTCATGACAAACCAGCCATGCCCAATCAAACGTTCTGGCAATTTGATATCCAACATCATGAGAAGGATTGGCCAGTAAATTGAGTGGAAACGAAGGATGTCTTTCCCTACCATGTGGAAGACTGTTCCATTCCAGAACTTGTCAAAGTTAGCGTGTTCTTCTTGATCGTAGCCAAGAGCTGTCACATAATTTAGAAGAGCATCAAACCAAACGTAGACAACGTGTTTTGGATTGGAAGGGACTGGCACACCCCAGGTAAAGGTTGTACGAGAAACCGCTAAGTCTTCCAAACCTGGCTCAATAAAGTTACGCAACATTTCATTGAGACGACCATCTGGAGTGATGAAGTCAGGATGTGATTTGAAAAATTCAACCAAACGGTCTTGGTATTTGCTAAGGCGAAGGAAGTATGATTCTTCAGAAACCCATTCAACCTCATGACCTGATGGAGCAATACCACCAGTCACATTTCCAGCTTCATCACGGAAAACTTCTGCCAGCTGGCTTTCTGTAAAGAATTCTTCGTCTGATACTGAATACCAACCAGAGTATTCACCCAAGTAGATATCATCTTGAGCAAGTAAGCGTTCAAAGACTTGTGCGACAACTTTTTCATGGTAGTCATCAGTTGTACGGATAAATTTATCGTATGAGATATCTAGTAATTGCCAGAGTTCTTTAACTCCAACCGCCATTCCATCAACATAGGCTTGAGGTGTAATACCAGCTTCTTCCGCTTTCTGCTGGATTTTCTGACCATGTTCATCAAGACCTGTCAGATAAAATACATCGTAGCCCATCAGGCGTTTGTAACGTGCTAGGACATCACATGCGATAGTTGTGTAGGCAGAACCGATATGAAGTTTCCCAGATGGATAGTAAATCGGCGTTGTAATATAAAAATTTTTTTCAGACATAATTTTTCCTTTCCAGGCAAATGAAACCTGTTTTTCTAACACTTCATTATATCACATTTTTAATGAATTTCGATAGGGAAATCCATACAAAAACAAGATAGACGAGTGTCCATCTTGTTGATCTCATTCATAACGAAGGGCTTCAATTGGATCAAGTTTCGATGCCTTGTTGGCTGGCAAGACTCCAAAAATCATACCAACACTAGCCGAAACTGCAAGACTAAATAGGGCAACTGGGATTGATACTCCAACTTCTATACCTTCTATTAAACCTTGCAGTAACAAACCTGCTAAGGCAGTTAAACCACTTGCAATTGTCAAGCCAATTAAGCCACCTAACAAGGTCAAAATCATGGATTCAATCAAAAACTGAATTAAAATATTGGCACGTGTTGCGCCCAAAGCCTTACGAAGACCAATCTCACGAGTGCGCTCTGTCACCGAAACCAGCATGATGTTCATGACACCAGTTCCTCCAACAAAGAGAGAAATCCCTGCGATGGAACTAATAATCGTCGTCATAAAACTAAACGATTGTTGAATTTCTGCAAATACAACGGACTCATCTGCCACCTGGTATTCTCCCTGTTGTAAGCCTGCAAGCTCTGTCATTTTTCGTGCCAGTTCTGGACCCAGAGTTGGGGTTAAACTGGTATCATTCACTCGAAAGACAATACTAGCTATTTCATCTACATTAAAATTCGCAGCAAGGGAGATATTTGTGGTAATAGGTAAGCCACCAAAACCATATATTTTTGAATTTTTAGATTCTGGGCTAGTATAAACACCAATGACTCGATAACTAAAATCATTAACTTCTACAACCTTGTTAATAGCCTCTTGAGGAGATCCAAATAGACTAATGGATAATTCTTCATCAAGCAAAATGACACTTGCAAATTCTTTGAAATCTTGTTCTCTCAAACTACGTCCTGCAATAATTTCATTCTTAACAGCCTCCATATAAGTTCTGTTTCCACCTGTCAAATTGGCATTTTCAACCTTTTTATCTTTATAAGTCAAAATGGCGTTCGTTGAGTTGGTTACATAGTAATTATCCACTCCCTTCAGTTTGGCTGCCTCCTTGACCCAAGATTCTTGCGGTTTTGGTGGTTCAACATGAACTTCCTCTTCTTTTCCAGAAACCGTAAAAGCTGATTGTTTCTGAGTAAAAGACCCATCTTTACTTTTTTTAGAAGAGAAAAAGACACTAATATTCTTCTGAGATTTGGTCATATCTTTGTTGAGTTGACGAGATAGGGAGTCACCTAGAGCCATAATCACAACAACAGATGAAACACCAATGATAATCCCAATCATAGTGAGAAAAGAGCGCATCTTGTGGGCCATGATAGATGAAAAGGCAAATTTCAGATTCTGCATCTTAGTTTTCCTCCTTCTCTAACTGCGAACTGTCAGACGAAATAACTCCATCTCGAATGACAATCTGGCGTTTAGCATAAGCAGCGATTTCAGGCTCATGCGTTACCATGATAATGGTTTTTCCTTCTTTGTTCAACTCAACCAATAGTTGCATAATTTGGTTCCCTGTTTTGGTATCCAAGGCTCCTGTCGGTTCGTCCGCTAGGATAATAGAAGGATTGTTTACCAAGGCACGCGCAATAGCCACACGTTGCTTTTGACCACCAGATAATTCTGAAGGCAAATGGTGACTGCGTTCTGTCAATTCAACCTTATCTAAATATTCCTCAGCTAACTTGCGACGTTTTGAAGATGAAACTCCCGCGTAAATCAAGGGCAATTCTACGTTTTGCAGAGCATTAAGTTTAGATAGAAGAAAGAACTGCTGAAAGACAAATCCGATTTGTTGGTTACGGACCTTGGCTAGTTGTTTTTCACCTAGTCCCGCCACTTCTTGGCCTTCAAGATAATACTCTCCACTGGTTGGTGTATCCAACATCCCAATCGTATTCATGAGAGTGGACTTACCAGACCCAGAGGGTCCCATGATGGCAACAAACTCACCCTCATTCACTTCTAGGTTGATATTTTTGAGAACCTGCAGTTCTTGGTCACCATTACGGTAACTTCTGCAGATATTTTTTAGACTAATTAGTTTCTTCATCAGCCTTCACCTCTTTTCCTTCCTCTAGAGAAGACGTTGGGTTACTGATGACCTTGACTCCATTTGTCAGACCTGAAGTGATTTCTTGGTTGTCTGCATCAGCATTGCCCAAACCAACTTCCACTTTCTTAGCCTTTTTCTGCTCGTCAAGCACCCAGACATAGTTCTTATCATTTTCAGTCACAACACTTGTTAGAGGAACCAAAATGGCTTTGCTCTTATTCTTGACCTCAACGCTTACTGAAAATCCTTGTTTCAAATCACCAATTTCACTCGTAACATCAATGGTATATGGATATTTAGAGCCAGAATTACCAGCTGCTGCTGCAGCCGCTGCACTTGCTGCTTCGCCATTATTTTTAGGGTAGTCAGAGATATAGCTAATCTTACCTGTCCAGCTCTTATCTTGGTAAACTTTAGAAGTAAAGGTTACTTCTTGACCGACAGATAAGTTGGCAAGGTTGTATTCAGATAGTTCACCCTTAACTTGCAAGTTTTCATTGCTTACGACATGAACTACCACTTGGCTTGCTCCTGTTGGAGATTTGGAAACGTTACGATTGACTTCGACCACAGTTCCCTCTAGGGTACTGAGAACCGTCATTGCATCCAACTGACTTTGAGCCTTGCTTAATTGTGCCGCTGCATCTGCACGGGCATCACGGGCATCACCTAGTTGCGCATCAATAGATGACACTGCATTTCCTGAGACTGGAGCTGGAGTTTGCCCTGCAGCTCCTTCGCCTCCTGCTGGCGTTGGCAACTGTGGAGCCGGAGCTGAAGCAGCTTCATTTCGTGCTTGATTGAGTTCATTGATATGACGATCTGCCTTAGCTACTGCTCGGCTAGCTGAATCATAGGCCGCCTGGGCTTCTGAACTACTGTACTTGACTAAAGCCTGCCCTTCGCTGACCTTATCCCCCACAGAAACAAGGATTTCATCTAAATCTCCCTTACTAGCATCAAAATAAACATATTGTTCATTTTTTGCTGTTACTGTCCCTGACAATAAAACAGAGGACGCCAGGCTTCCTTCCTTGGCAACAACAAGATGAGTAGGCTCATCTTTTACAGCGGTCTGAGATGGTTGTCTAAAGAGCAAAATCCCCCCAGCACCCAATACAACTACACTGGCAGCACCGATTGCTGCATACAATTGCCACTTTTTAGCTTTACGATTCTTCTTCATAATGAAACTCCTTTTTGATTTAAAGTCCTTAACAATATTATACAAAAATTACCATATATAAACAATAACAGTTCAGAACGAAATAATGACATTTCGGGATTTGATTATTGTTCGGAATCTATTTTTATTACCATTGTACTAGTTATATAATACACTTTATTTTTCCTTTTTGCAAGCCTTTTCTTTAATTTTTTTGAACGTAGCAGATTTTTGCAATCAAATCAAAAAAAAGATAGAATATGACTATCAAAAAATGACACTCTACTATTTAAAAGAGTATAAAGGAGTTTTAAATGAGAGAATATGATATCATTGCTATCGGTGGAGGTAGCGGAGGAATTGCTACCATGAACCGTGCTGGTGAACACGGAGCTAAAGCAGCCGTTATTGAGGAAAAGAAACTAGGTGGAACTTGCGTCAACGTAGGTTGTGTTCCTAAAAAAATCATGTGGTACGGGGCACAAATTGCTGAGACTTTCCATCAATTTGGAGAAGACTACGGCTTTAAGACTACTGATCTTAACTTTGACTTTGCAACCCTACGTCGTAATCGTGAAGCCTACATTGATCGCGCTCGTTCTTCTTATGATGGCAGTTTTAAACGCAACGGTGTAGACTTGATTGAAGGTCATGCTGAATTTGTAGATTCTCATACTGTCAGCGTAAATGGTGAACTCATTCGTGCCAAGCATATCGTGATTGCGACTGGTGCTCATCCAAGTATTCCTAATATTCCTGGTGCTGAGCTAGGTGGCTCTTCTGATGATGTATTTGCTTGGGAAGAATTGCCAGAGTCAGTTGCTATTCTAGGCGCGGGTTATATTGCCGTTGAATTGGCTGGCGTACTCCACACCTTTGGTGTCAAGACAGACCTCTTTGTTCGCCGCGATCGTCCTTTACGTGGTTTTGATTCTTACATCGTTGAAGGTTTGGTAAAGGAAATGGAAAGAACAAACTTGCCACTTCATACTCACAAAGTCCCTGCCAAGTTAGAAAAAACTGCTAAGGGCATTACCATTCATTTCGAAGATGGTACTAGTCACACAGCTAGCCAAGTTATCTGGGCTACAGGACGCCGTCCAAACGTTAAGGGCTTGCAACTTGAAAAAGCTGGAGTGACTCTGAACGAACGTGGCTTTATCCAAGTAGATGAATACCAAAATACTGTTGTTGAGGGAATCTACGCTCTAGGTGATGTGACAGGCGAAAAAGAACTAACTCCAGTTGCTATCAAGGCTGGACGTACATTATCTGAGCGTCTCTTTAACGGAAAAACAACTGCTAAAATGGACTACACAACTATTCCAACTGTCGTCTTTTCACACCCTGCTATCGGAACTGTTGGTTCGACAGAAGAACAAGCTATCAAAGAATATGGTCAAGACCAAATCAAGGTTTACAAATCAAGCTTTACGTCTATGTACTCTGCTTGCACTTGCAACCGTCAAGAAACTCGTTTCAAATTGATCACAGCTGGTTCAGAAGAAAAAGTTGTCGGACTTCATGGAATTGGTTACGGCGTTGATGAAATGATTCAAGGATTTGCCGTTGCTATCAAAATGGGAGCAACCAAGGCTGACTTTGACGCAACTGTGGCGATTCACCCAACTGCATCTGAAGAATTTGTAACTATGCGTTAATCGAAACAAAAGAAGCAGAGCAAAAAACACTTCTAAATATCAAAAAGCGAGTATTTCCGTAGTTGGAGATACTCGTTTTCTTATGTCTTATTTTATAGTATGTTGAAGTAAGATATGCAAAAATCAATTAACAAACCATAGCAAAATACACGGATTATAATACAATCATTTATTCTTTTCTTTAAAAGATTCATATATTTTTTTATATAACTCTTTTATATCTTTTTTCTGAGAATTCAACTCTTCTTTACCATAGTCAAAGTTTGCTACTACAAATCCCTCGTCAGCATCAGAAAAAGTAAAAAACTCTATTTCAATTAGTTTATTATGCTTAGAGTCCTCTATAGTGTCTCCTAAACCATTATTGAATTTCTTCACTTCTTCTTCACGAACTCCGAACCCCGTAGCAGCTCCATTTGCAATGATGTTTGAAAATACTTCTTCAGAAGACTCTGCTTCTTTCACAGTTATGAAGTATATAGCCTCTTCCGTTTCTACTTGTCTCACTTTATTCCATTTTTCTGTATCACTAGAAGAAAGCGTATAGACTGTTAACTCTACCGTTGGCTTATTGATATTTTCTTTTGTAATCATTTGTTTTCCAAAAAAGAAGAAGGCAAGTAACCCAGCTACAAAGATCAAAGCAATATAAATTATCTTTTTCATACATTATCCCCTATATCTTTCATATCAATGATCACATCAACTTCGTTATAGACAGCTGGATCATGCGTCGCTATAATGACATATTTATCTTCATCTCTTTCATTCAATAATAAACGAATAATTTCTTTTCCAATCTCACCATCTAAAGCTCCTGTAGGCTCATCTGCTAAGATAATTTTACGTGGTTTCATTAACATTCTGGCAATAGCTACACGTTGAGCCTGCCCTCCAGACAATTCATATATTTTTTGATGTAAATAGTCACTTGACAGTCCTACTTTTTCAAGTACATCAGTTATTGTTTTTTTGTCTTTAGTGATAAGTTTCAAATTATCATATACTGTTTTGTTATCTATTAAAGAATAATTCTGAAATACATATCCAACAGTATTTTTAAAAAAAGTTCTTTCTTTTATCTTCCAAATATCTTGTTTATCAACTAAAACATTCCCACTGTCAATTTTTTCTAATCTTCCTATAATATTAAGAAGGGTACTTTTACCAGAGCCAGAACCTCCAATCAATGCATAACTTTTTCCAGATTCAAATTTTAAATTTAAGTCTGTAAAGATCTTTTTTGAGCCGAAACTTTTTGAAACGTTCAAAAGGTCAATTGTCATGTTTCATCTCCTTTTAAAATTTTAGTGTAGCTTTCAGATAATTTTCTAAAACTCATGATTATTGACAACATCAAAACGAGCAGAGAAGCAAGACCAATATATAGCAACTCTATTTGACCTGTCATAAGAAATGTAAATAGAATAACCATTGTAATAGTCATCATAAAATACTTGAGACTTGAAATTGCTATATATGTTTTTGACAGACCTAAAATGATTTTCTTCACATATTCATTCTGTTTTAGGGTAATATAAAGTTGGACATATTGATAAATGAGTATAAAGACAATACTGTAAATTATCTTCTGCAAAATTTGTGAAAGTAGAATTTGGTGCTCTAAGGACTGGATCTTTAATTTCACAATTTGGTAAACATCTACTGGATTCATTGAAACATTCAACTGGGTAGCCATTTCATTTATTTTATTTACCGCCTCAGGACTAAAAAGAGACTTAGTTGTTATATTACTAGCCAAAGAAAACTTGTTGTTTTCAATCATTTTGTCCGTATCTAACACAACAACAATGTTATCTGTGCTATCTGCTACACTTGCCATTGGTAAAAGCTCTTTCATTTTATGATTATCATCAGCATCTTCATTGAAATAAAAAATTTTTTCCCCATCAGGAATTATTTGTACTGCAAGCTCTTCTTTTGTATAGTTTGTTCCAATAAATTGTTCTGCTATAACTGTATTCTCAATAGATTTCTGGTTTTCTTTCCACTTCTCAGGAATATAGATGGTTGCTATCTTATTATCTAAAAGATGATAGTTTGTCCCATTCACTTTATTTTGTAAGTTAGCACCCGTTTGGTTGATATAAATTAACTCTTTATTTATTTTTGGATTCGTTATCCCGTCATTTTCTAATTGTTTAGAAAAATTTTCTATAACATGCGAAGTTTTCATGAAATCTGGAACATATGCCGAAGATCGTTCTATATATAAAAAATCTAAGTTTTTTAAGGCAGCAACTATCTGTAGATACTTACCATCTGAATCACTAAGTTCTCCATTTTTAGCAGAGTTACTTTCAATTCCAAGGAATTCAATCCTTCTCCAGTCTTTTACTGTGTCCCATGGTACTAAATTCTGTATCTGTATGTTAATACTAGATTGACTACTCTTTGTTTCTTGTAAAAAAATTCCTGAGACAAAGATGATAATCGAAATAATAGCAAGCCATACGACAAAAATAAGCTTGTTTTTTGCCTTGTTTTTGATAATTTCAATGGGCTTTTCAATCTGAATCGTCAACCAAAATAAAACAAAAGTAATAAGATCAATGATTTGAAATAGTATAAAATTCGTTAAAAGCAGAGAGAAAAATAACTTAGAACTATAGGTGAAGAAACCATTACCCAAAAAAGAACTGTAAGAAATCATCAATAAAGCCATCATAATCAGTTCAAAAATAAGAGAAATGCCATACTCTCTTCTAAGGTCGTATACAGGCAAGCCCAAAGAACGTCGTATCACTCCTTCTTTGATCTGCCTCGTCCTAACAACAAATAAAACAACTAATAAAGTTAAGTAAATGGAACCCATTAACAGTATTCTTAAAGTTCCAGTAAATTGTAATATTCCTCCTATATACCAAGGATAAGCCATATATACTGTTTGTAGTCCAGTCATCGTAAGTGGTTTCAAACTGTCTACATCCATTTTCCCAAGTGTGTAATACATCCCTACTATTGGTGCTGACTTTAATTGTTCATTATTTACATCATCAAAATTTACATACTTCAACTGACCCGAACTCTGAACGATTGGCTTGTAAATGGTAACCTTTTCCGTTTTTGATAAGTCACGAACCATTTCGTATATTTCATTATTAGAAAGATTACTTTTTCCTTGGATAGAAAAAGCACCATCAATTGGTAAAGGTATGGGGATTTCGGTATCACTAATAGTGACCAGACCAATTGTAGCAATCAAACAAAAGAAGAATCCAATGATACATAATTTTAATTTCATAAGCAATTACCATATTACAAAAGACCCTATTTTATAATTGGGTCTCTTGTTTTCATAAATTATTTTTTAAAATCTATAATAATCCCAATATGCATTTAATCGAACATCGCTCCAAGATTTTGTAGCACTTGAATATGCCCATCCATAATCTTGTTTATCCTGAGCTTTAACTGTTCCCCAAAAATTCGTTACTGAAGATTTTGAACCAATATTATCTGGAGAACTAACAAAGTAATTCGAATAACCAGAGTTATCATTTACACCATATTCCCATACATCAATAATGGGACTTGGAGCAGGGTGTGCTGTAGTTGCACTAACAATACTAGCTACAGTAGCAAAGCTAAAACTTAAAACACTTGCGACTAGAAAAACAGATGCTTTCTTGTTAATTCTTTTTTTCATTTTACTTCTCCTTTAATTAAAATATTTGATGAAGAATAAGCAACAGTCCCCTTTTTAGTCCATCCATATTACTTTAATATGAATTGATTATATTTAGGTTTTTAATCACCGTTATGGTATCTAGAGTCGTTAAAATATCTCATAACTACCCCACCTTTTAAAATTGAACACATATAAATGTATCCGTTTATATTTATTAATGTAGCACTTATTTTTTAGTTTGTCAAGTATTTATAGTATATTTTTTATGTATAAAATGGGATTATCTATATATAAAACTGATTTACAAATCGATAAAAAACAATTATCAAATTTCTCTTGTCAATCAAATCGGCCGTTACAGTTTTTGTTACCTTGTTTTTAAAAATTGGTTGACAATAATTACTCTACGAGTATAATAGTTACTATACATCAGAAAAGAGGTTAACTATTTTGAAAAAAGCTCACGTTTATGCTATCCCTGCTATTGGGGCTGCTCTCATTGCTGTTTTGGCACAAATCAGTCTTCCAATTGGACCCGTTCCCTTCACTCTGCAAAACTTTGCAATCGGCTTGATTGCTACTGTCTTCAGACCGAGAGAGGCTGTACTTTCTGTTGGACTCTATCTTCTTCTAGGCGCTATCGGTCTTCCTGTCTTTGCAGGAGGTGGAGCTGGTTTTCAGGCTTTAGTTGGCCCCACTGCAGGCTATCTTTGGTTTTATCTCGTTTACTCTGGACTTACTTCCTCTCTAACCAACAGCAAGAGTGGGATTGTCAATATTTTTCTTGCAAACCTCTTGGGTGATGCCCTTGTCTTTGTCGGAGGGATTCTCAGCTTGCATTTCCTAGCTGGAATGGCATTTGAAAAAGCTCTTATTGTGGGGGTATTTCCCTTTATCATCCCAGACCTTGGTAAACTTCTGGCTATTAGTTTTATTAGCCGTCCATTATTTCAACGCCTTAAAAATCAGGCTTACTTTGCTAACTAAAAAAGGATATCGAGTTGTCATGACTCAATATCCTTTTCTTTCAT
The DNA here is from genome assembly GCF_046098195.1 of Streptococcus sp. ST14. Taxonomy (NCBI): domain Bacteria; kingdom Bacillati; phylum Bacillota; class Bacilli; order Lactobacillales; family Streptococcaceae; genus Streptococcus; species Streptococcus sp. ST14. Next base: position 11,971 of record NZ_JBJUSF010000027.1, on the reverse strand, counting down.
TTTGAAAACTTAATTGCCTTTAAAGGCATCCACCATCGTTTGAAATTCTTCATTGGAGAGAGTAATCCCTTTGCCCATTTTAGTATGGTCTGGGCTCCAAGCACGAATATCGAACTTTGCAGGGGCACCATTAAAGCTCACACGGTTGATTTCCTTGGTCCAACCTTTTTCGTTTTCAGAAAGAGTCAACAAGTGCTCTTCGATTTTAAATGTAAATTCTGCCATTTTCTTCTCCTTTTTTAGCTTTCATTTGATTATTCGTAAAATCTTGTAGATTTTAGGAAAATTTTATATAATATTGATATAAAAGAAGGGAGGCCACTATGAGACATAAATTCCAGCAAGTTTTAGATAAAATACATGACTTTTTAAATGGACATGACCAACCAGACCATACTGAAACCAACTCCCTTACAGCCACTATTGAAGAGGCTATCCAGAAACAAACTGCTGTTCACCTTATCTTGTCTGAGACAAGCTTTACAGGTGATATCATCAAATACGATCAGCAACGCCAGCAAATTATCGTGAAAAATTTTGCCAAAAATGTGACCCGTATTATCCGCATAAGCGATATTCAACGCCTTCGCTTTGTCCCTTCAACCGTCCAAACAGCCCAAAAAAATAGATTTAAGAAAGAGTGAGATGTAGTTGCTTCATCCCACTCTTTTTTCTTAGCGAATTTGTTCAAAATGTAAATGAACCGCGATATGATCTCCATAACCACTTCTTTCCAAGTCACGTTGTAGACGATAGGAAATGTAGTGTTCAGCAATAGTAATGTAACCTGCACCCAATAAACGATGCTCAACCAAAGACTGAATCATGCTGATGGTAGCACGTTCCACCTTGGCTTCTTCCAAATCCAAAACCACTTTCTTAGTGACTTGTGCAAGGTTTTGACGCAAATCATCTGTCAATACATAGACAGTCTGAGCTGCTTTTAAGATAGCTTGGTAAATCTTATCTGGATTAAATTCAGCAATTTCTCCATCACGTTTGATTACTTGCATAGGTATCTCCTTTATTCTTTGTTTTCTTTGATTTCTGCCAGTATTTTTTCTTCTTCTGCTGTCAGTTGATAATGTTCAAGCAAATCCGGTCTGCGTTCGTAGGTTTTCTTTAAACTCTCATACAATCGCCACTGACGAATCTTTTCATGGTGTCCGCTCATCAATACATCTGGCACGACCATTCCTCGATAATCATAGGGACGTGTGTACTGAGGGTATTCAAGAAGGCCTGAAGAAAAACTATCATCTTGGTGGCTAGACTCCTTGCCAATCACTTCTGGAATCAGGCGTACCGTAGCATCAATCATGGTCATAGCCGCCAACTCTCCACCAGTCAAGACATAGTCGCCCAAGGAAATCTCATCTGTCACCAAGGTCTTAATGCGCTCATCATAACCCTCGTAGTGCCCACAGATAAAGATTAGCTCTTCCTCTTGGGACAAATCCTCAGCATAAGCCTGATCAAACTGCTTTCCAGCAGGATCGAGGAGAATGACGCGCGGATTTTTCTTTTCAATAGCATCAAAGGCATCGAAAATAGGCTGTGCTCGCAGCAACATCCCCTGACCGCCTCCATAGGGCTCATCGTCGACGTGACGGGCCTTTTCAGCATATTCTCGAAAATTATGATACTGGATATCCAAGAGCCCTTTTTCTCGAGCCTTTCCAACAATTGAGTGCTCCAGTGGAGAAAACATCTCTGGAAAGAGGGTTAAAATATCAATCTTCATCGTCTAACCCTTCTAAGATTTCCACATCGACCCGTTTATTTGGAATATCAACATTGAGAACCACTGGTGGGATATAAGGCAATAATAAATCACGTTTACCTTTTCGCTTGACCACCCAGACATCGTTGGCACCTGGTTGCAGGATTTCCTTGATGGTTCCAATCAAGTTATCACCCTCATAGACTTCCAAACCGATAATCTCGTGATAATAAAATTCACCATCGTCTAGGTCATTCAAATCTTCCTCAGCAACCTTGAGACTGTATCCCTTATACTTTTCAATAGCATTGATATGGTACATGTCTTTGAATTTAATAATGTCAAAGTTCTTCTGTTTACGGTGGCTAGCAATGGTCACTGTTTGAACAAACTGATCTTTTTCATCAAACAAAGCCAGCTCAGCTCCTTTTTTAAACCGTTCTTCTGCAAAATCCGTCACAGACAAGACTCGCATCTCACCCTGTAGACCCTGCGTATTAACGATTTTCCCAACATTAAAGTAGTTCATCTTGTCTCCTGTAATCTCCTTTTTTCCATCTTATTCTGACAATTCTCGAATAATAGCCGCAATTTTTTCCTATTCTGACCATTGTAAATAATGGTGATTCCTTCCTAAAATGAGTTTAGTATTGGAAGTCCAATATTCTGATTCTCTGTACTCTTTTTCTCTATAAGTCTGACAAAAAATAAATACAGGGACATGAGATTCTATCGACAAATTCTCAAAATCTTCCTCAGTAATCTCTCCAGATATCTGAAATTCTGGATCTTGATTTTCCAACTCTAAGCCTTTTTCTTGCATTAATTCCCAGATTTTTTTATTCGTTTCAGGACTAAATGTTGCTTGAGTTAAGTTCTTAAAATAAAGTTCAGGACCACACTCGTCAATCAGCCTCATCTGCTCTTCCATTTCTGGATAAGGATTTTCTGAAAAATCAGCAAACATGACTTTTTTAGTTGTCGGTTCAATTGCTACTAAAGTCTGACGCTTAATTGGTTTCTCGAGTAATTTGCAAGCTAAAATTCCACTCCAACTATGTGCACAAAGTATATATTCAGAAATTCCTAATTCTTCAAGTACTTCATAAACCGCATCTGCAAGATTATCTAGATTTTTTCCAGCTTGGTCATGAATCGGACTCCTACCTGTGTTCGGAAAATCAATTGTCAAATAACCAATTGTAGGAGGAAGTTTTTCAAGTATAAGCGAAAAATTTTCATAACTCGGTAGCAAACCTGCTCCGTTTAGACAAACTAGCACTTTCTTTTGCTTTTGATAAGTAACAGAGAGGCTACCAATTTCTGTAGATACTTCAAACCTCTTCATAAAGAAATCCACTCATTCTATATAATGAATTATTAAAAATCCTTATCTTTTATTTTATCACGTTCCAAGGATTTTCTCAAGTTGGATAGTACTATCTTACAAGGCTACTACTTCTTCAAAAAAATCACCAACTATCTGATTAAACTCTATAGGGTGGTCATTCATCGGTTGGTGTTTGCTGTCTGAAATCGTTACTTGACGCGCATTGGGATTTAGAGCAATGATACCATCATAGATTATTTTTAGGTGTTTGGGAAAATCATTTTCTCCTCTTACTAATAGCATGGGAGGATTTCCTTTATATCCTTCTATCTCATGGACTGCCAAGAAACCTGTGATTCCAAGGTTCAAAAAAACATCTCGCCCAGTTTCTATAATGGCAGTCTTGACTAATTCTCTTGTGATAGGATTATCTGTACACATTTTTGAGTTCTTATCTGCAATCACTTTCCAAGGAATCGTTTTGTACATAAGAGAACTATATTTGATTCGACCTCTTTCTTTCTCTGATAAGTATCGATGCTGTCCCCAACTATCTACCATGACCAAGGCTAGGACTCTTTCTGGATGGCGATAGGTATACTCTTGAAGTGGATTTCCTCCCCAAGAATGACCAACCAATATCACCTTATCTAGCTGAAAATAGGATAAAATAGCATCTACATCTTGAACAGCGCCTTCCAAGTCGGGAAGGCCAACTTTCATAGGTGATTCACCCTGTCCTCTAACATTGACAAAATAGAGGTCAAATCCCTCAAAGGCATCATACTGGTGGGCCCACATCTGACTACGTCCACAAGCTCCATGATAAAAAATAATATGCCCTTTACTTGCGTTTCCAGGACGATGATAAACAACCAAATCACAATCTACGACTGCTATAAGGTGACGTTCCAACACCTCAGGTTCTCTGTTATAAAAAGCAATAGCTTCAGCTATATCATTTGGCTTCATTTCTACATTCGCTCCTCTTTATCCTGATATCATTCTTTGTATCTATTTTATCATGCTATATTAAAATCGTCGTTTTCTAAACTTGATTTCATTAAAAATTTTGAATTTTCTGTACAACATAGATAAAGAAAAAGACTGCTAAGCAATCTTTACTTTTTTCTCATCAAATTCATGCCTAAAATTCCAGCAATAATTAGAGCAGCTCCAATCACATGGTAATTATAAATTGGTTCATGGAGGATAAGTGCTCCGGCTAGAATGGTCAAAACTGTTCCAAGATTGCCAAAGACACTGACGGTTGATGCGCCGAGGCGAACGATAGCATAGATAGAGAGACTACCAGTCACGATAGAAGCTAGAATTCCCAAATAGAGGATGGAAAGCAGATAGGGCAGCTGTCCAAACGGCGCAAAGTAAGCTAATATGTTCCCCTCTAGATAGTGCGAGGTCAGACTCAGCGTATTAAAGGTGACGAAGCCAACAAATATCACAACAGCTGTCATATCCATGGCCCGATAGCGACCTCCTTTAGCCTTGCTGAGAATATTGTTTATCGCATTGGCAAGAACAGATCCTAACATCAAGAGAAAGCCCAAGCTAGCAGTTTACGTGCTAAAGTTTGCTCCTTTACTAAGGAAAATGAAAACTACTCCTGCTACGGATAAAATTAAAAAGAACTTTTGCACCAAACTTGTCTTTTCCTTGAGAAAGACCGATGCCAAAAGGAGAGTAAAAATCGGGACAAGTGCCTGCAGAATCCCCGCTTCAGAAGACGATATATACTGTAAGGCAAAGGATTGGAAAATAAAAAAGAGAAGTGGATAGAAAAGACTCATAGGAAGAATAGAAAGAATATCTTTTCTACTTAAACTCACTTTGATAAGTTTGGTTTGATGAAGGACGACCAATACCAAAGCTGCGATTGTATAGCGATGCGCTAAGTTTGTTAGAGGACTGGCATAGCCTAAAGCAATCTTAGTAAATAAAAAAGAAAATCCAATGATTGCTGAAAAGGATAAGGCTGCTAGGTAAGCTTTTGTTTTCTCGTTCATAGATGGTTACTCCCTTTAAAAATAGCTATTCTCAAGATTGATTGACTAGAATTCTTTGAGACTGTCTATCCATTTTAGCATAGTAAAATCCTAGATGCTATTTATAGGATTGGTATCATATGCCTTCTTTCACCATTTATCTACTACATTGCCTAAAAAGGATTCAGCCAGTCTGATCTGCTTTTCTCGTTCTTGTCTCACAAGTTCTAACTTATCTGCCTCTTGGAGATTCCTTACTTTAATAGCATAATCCGCGGAAACGATGGCGTGTCCTCTCATATGGGCTGTTGAAATAGCTTGTACAAAGACTCTGGCAGCGTACTTAGCGATTTGATTTTGGGCATTTTTAGAGAGGAGATTTGCTGCGAAACCTGCTTTTCTCAACTCATGAGGTGAGAACTCATTTCTCAATCGTGCATCAAAAGCCTCATAAGCTTGCCGAATTATTTTATTTTTCTCACCTTCATCACCGATATCAATTAAAGATAAGAAATCTTGCGAGTTCTCTAATGCCCATCGAGCTAGTTCTTTCTGAGGAAGTCTATCCAGTATTTGTTCTAGTTCCAATCTTTTCTCAGAGTCGTCCCAAATGGCAACTTTGTAAGGACTGGGTAGGTGATTCATTTTAGTCTTATAGGCAGTTCGTTCAAACTCATTCCATGCATAATCCTCTGGTCTCATTGCTTTCTCATTCTTTCTTACTAGCTAGCGTAAGCTAGGAGAAACCTTTCATATTAGTGAAAAGAGATTACTCCTAGTTCTCTTGGAAGTTATCCAAAAATTCTTCCAAATCTCGTTCATGTTGGTACTTAATGGCTGCTTTTTTATCTTTCTCATAGATGGTTTTGGTTAGATCAATGTCGTTTATGGTCGCGATTGCGACGGTGTAGTGAATGATATCAGCCAGTTCTTTGGCTAGTTCCTCATTTGAGTCCTGGACACCCTCTTTTCGACCGGAACGTCCATTCAAAACCTCCGCAACTTCTCCGACTTCCTCCACTAGCTTGATAAAGAGTCCCTCCTCAGTCCGAGACTGCTGGTAATGTTCGAGTAAATAGGCTTGTAATTGTCTAAATGTTAAATCTTTCATCTTCTCCTCCTCACAAAAAAGCGAGACTTCTGTCCCGCTTTTCTTATTTTTCGTCGATAACGATTCTTACTTTCTTGTCTTCAGTTGGGACAGAGTAGACAATCGTTCTTATCGCTGAGATAGTGCGACCTTTACGACCGATAACACGACCGACATCGCTCTGGTCAAGATCCAAGTGATACTCCAAAAAGTCTGGTGTGTCTTCAATCTTAATAGTTAAGGCATCTGGTTGTGAAATCAAAGGTTTCACAATCGCAATAATGAGATTTTCAATCGTATCCATCTGTCAACCTACTTTAAACTTATTTTGAGAATTTAGAATCGTGGAATTTTTTCAATACGCCTTCTTTTGAAAGGATGTTGCGTACTGTATCTGAAGGTTGAGCTCCATCAGCCAACCATGCAAGAACGCGGTCTTCTTTCAAAGTCACTTGGTTTTCAGCAACAAGTGGGTTGTAAGTTCCAACTGTTTCGATGAAACGTCCGTCACGTGGTGAACGTGAATCTGCTACGTTGATACGGTAGAAAGGTTTTTTCTTAGAACCCATACGAGTCAAACGGATTTTAACTGCCATTTTTTAATGTCTCTTTTCTTATTTTTTATTTCGGTGAAATAGCTGAGCTATTTAGCACATGTTCTATTATAGCAGATTTTTGACAGGTGTCAAGAAAAAAACTTGACAGAGTTTTGATTTTTTTTAACTACTAGAAATTTTTGGTAAAATCATTAACATTTGAAATCACCTCCCTTTTAAGGTACAATAGTAGAAATGAATTTTTGAGAGGAAAACAATGAAAAAACTAGCAACCCTTCTTTTACTATCAACTGTAGCCCTTGCTGGATGTACTAGTATCCAACGTGGTCTCCGTGGTGATGACTATGTCGACTCTAGTATCTCAGCTGAAGAAAGTTCTAAAGCAGCTGCTCAGGCTGCCAAAGATTTGAATGACGCTTTGACCAATGACAATGCCAACTTCCCTCAACTTTCTAAGGAAGTTGCTGATGATGAAGCCGAGGTTATTTTACACACAAATCAAGGCGATATCCGCATCAAACTCTTTCCTAAACTAGCACCTCTTGCGGTTGAAAACTTCCTTACTCACGCTAAGGAAGGCTACTATAACGGCATCACCTTCCACCGTGTCATCGATGGCTTTATGGTCCAAACTGGAGATCCTAAGGGAGATGGTACAGGGGGCCAATCTATCTGGCATGATAAGGATAAAACAAAGGACAAGGGAACTGGTTTCAAAAATGAAATCTCTCCTTACCTATACAATATCCGAGGAGCCCTTGCTATGGCTAACACTGGTCAACCAAACACCAACGGTAGCCAATTCTTCATCAACCAAAATTCAACAGATATTTCAGCTAAACTCCCTACAAGCAAGTATCCAAAGAAAATCATCGAAGCCTATAAAGAAGGTGGAAATCCAAGTCTAGACGGCAAACACCCTGTATTTGGTCAAGTCATCGATGGTATGGACGTTGTCGACAAGATTGCCAAGGCTGAAAAAGATGAGAAAGACAAACCGACTTCTGCTATCACCATTGATAGTATCGAAGTGGTGAAAGACTACGACTTCAGCAAAAAATAAGCCATCAACAGATAAGGAGACGATGACATGATTTTATTTTGGGGTTCTAAAGGTTATCAGAAAGATTTGGGACATACGCAAACTGCGATCGAATGTGGTCACTGTAACAATGTCGACGCTTGGGAGATCGTAGAAACTGGGCGCAAGTTCACCCTCTACTGGATTCCACTTTTCCCTTATGGTAAAAGCTACTTCGTTTCTTGTCCGATTTGCCACTACGGTAAAGAAATTGAGAAATCTGAAGTTGAAAGCTTTTTAAATTACTAGTCAAAAAAGCCAAGTCATTTCGACTTGGCCTTTTTAGTGCTTTTAAGTTAGCTTGTTAAAGTCCCAGATTTGGTCCATCCAGCCTTCATAGAAGTCTGGTTCGTGGCAAACCATAAGGATAGAACCCTTGTATTCTTTGAGAGCGCGTTTGAGTTCTTCCTTAGCATCCACATCTAGGTGGTTGGTCGGCTCGTCAAGTACTAAAACGTTGTTTTCACGATTCATCAAGAGACAGAAACGCACCTTGGCTTGTTCTCCACCTGATAAGACCTGAATCTGACTTTCGATGTGCTTAGTTGTCAAGCCACAACGAGCAAGGGCTGCACGTACTTCTGCTTGGTTAAGGGCTGGAAAGGCATTCCAGACCGCTTCTAGAGGCGTCTGGCGATTGCCACCTTCTACTTCTTGCTCAAAGTAACCAAGTTCTAGGTAATCACCGCGTTCAACTTCTCCAGCGATGGGAGGAATAATTCCCAAGAGAGACTTCAAGAGGGTTGTTTTCCCGATACCATTGGCTCCAATAATGGCAACCTTCTGATTGCGTTCAAAGGTAAGATTTAATGGTTTTGTAAGTGGGCGGTCGTAACCAATCTGCAAATCCTTGGCTTGGAAGATAAAGCGACCTGGTGTACGAGCTGGTTTAAAATCAAAGGACGGTTTTGGTTTCTCACTTTGAAGCTCGATAATGTCCATCTTATCCAATTTCTTCTGGCGAGACATGGCCATGTTACGCGTTGCAACACGGGCTTTGTTTCGAGCCACGAAATCCTTGAGGTCTGCAATCTCTTTCTGTTGACGTTCATAAGCCGCTTCTAACTGAGATTTCTTCATAGCATAGACTTCTTGGAACTGGTAGTAGTCACCAGAATAGCGAGTCAATTGTTGATTTTCAACATGATAGACGATATTGATTACGTCGTTGAGGAAAGGAATATCATGCGAAATAAGGACAAAAGCATTTTCATAGTTTTGGAGATAACGCTTGAGCCAGTCAATATGCTCAGCATCCAAGTAGTTGGTTGGCTCGTCAAGCAACAAAATATCTGGTTTTTCAAGGAGGAGTTTAGCCAAAAGCACCTTGGTTCTTTGTCCACCTGATAAGGCTGTTACATCTGTATCCATGCCATAGTCCATGACACCGAGGGCACGCGCTACTTCATCAATCTTAGCATCCAAAGTATAGAAATCACGACTCTCCAAACGGTCTTGGAGTTCGCCAACTTCTTCCATCAGCGCATCGATATCCGCTCCGTCTTCGGCCATTTCCATATAGAGGTCATTGATACGAGCTTCTGCTTTAAATAGCTCATCAAAGGCTGTCCGCAAGACATCTCGCACGGTTTGGCCTTCCTTTAGCACAGCATGCTGATCCAGGTAGCCAGCAGTCACATACTTAGACCACTCTACCTTCCCTTCATCTGGTAACATCTTACCAGTCACAATGCTCATAAAGGTTGATTTCCCTTCACCATTGGCACCGACTAGACCGATATGTTCTCCCTTGAGGAGACGGAAAGACACATCTTCAAAAATTGCACGGTCACCAAAACCGTGACTTAAATTTTTAACTTCTAAAATACTCATTCTAATTCCTTATCTTATTTTTATGTAGTCCTTTATAGAGGAGCCAAGCCAAATAGCCTCCCAGGGTATTGGTCCACAAATCATCAATCTCAAAGACGCGATTAAAATCAAAGAAAAAGTCTAAGACCAGCTGCGTACACTCGATTCCTAGGCTCAGTAGAAAGCTGAGAAGGATGATTTTTTTCGTTTTTCGTAAGTTTGGACAGAGGTAGAGCAGTTGAAAGACCAGAGGGAAGAGCAAAAAGACATTTAAAATGTTCTGCAAAAAGATCCAAATGACTTGTCCAAAACTAGTCACTTCACCCAGATTCCAAAGGGAGTTTAAGGGAGTTAAAAGAAAAACCAGGCGTCCAAAAGTTTGAATACCTGGAGTTTCCACTCCTGTAGGAAGTTGAGGCTGGGGAGTAAAACAAAAACAGGCAATGCAAAGACTGTAAATAGCCACTCCTAATCTTAAGATTAATTCTCTTTTTCTAGTCATTTTATGGATTTACCGCTGCGACTGCCTTCTGGCGGTCACGTTTCATTGTATTGGAGCGTAATTGTCCACAAGCTGCATCAATATCTGTACCATGCTCTTGACGGACAACACAGTTGACCCCTTTTTTCTTGAGGGTATCGTAGAAGGCCATCACGCGCTCTTTAGGACTACGGCTATATTGGTCATGCTCACTAACAGGGTTATAAGGAATCAAGTTTACATAAGACAATTTCTTGATGTTCTTGAGCAACTCCGCCAACTCCAAGGCTTGTTCTACACTATCATTGACTTCATTGAGCATGATATATTCAAAGGTCACACGGCGATTGGTTGTTTCGATATAGTACTCAATAGCTGCAAAGAGCTTTTCAATCGGAAAGGCACGGTTGATCTTCATGATGCTTGAGCGCAATTCATTATTGGGTGCGTGAAGAGACACAGCCAGATTGACCTGTACGCCTTCATTAGCAAAGTCACGAATTTTATGGGCCAAACCTGAGGTTGAAACCGTGATGTGACGAGCACCGATTGCCATCCCCTTGTCATCATTGATGGTACGGACAAAATTCAAAACATTGTTGTAATTATCAAATGGTTCACCAATTCCCATAACAACGATATGGCTGACACGTTCATCCTGACCACGTTCATCAAAGTATTTCTGAACTAGCATGATCTGCGCTACGATTTCCCCGTTATTGAGGTCACGTTGCTTCTTGATCAAGCCTGATGCACAGAAGGTACAACCAATATTACAGCCAACCTGAGTGGTCACACAGACTGACAAACCGTAGTGTTGACGCATGAGTACTGTCTCAATCAACATGCCATCTGGCAACTCAAAAAGATACTTAACGGTACCATCAGCTGACTCTTGTACAATCCGTTGTTTCAAAGGATTTACGACAAACTGGTCATTGAGTTTGGCAATCAAATCCTTGGAAAGGTTGGTCATTTCTTCAAACGACTGGACACGTTTACGGTAGAGCCATTCCCAGATTTGATCTGCTCGGAATTTCTTTTCTCCTTGTTCTAAAACCCATTCTTGCATGGTTTGACGTGTTAAACTATAAATAGACGGTTTCATCTCTTCTCCTTATTCTCTATCTATTTCTGACGAATGACAAAATGGCGCTGTCCCTTGTCCTCTTTCTGAGACTTTTGGTCCTTATGACGACGTCTATTTCGCTTATCGGCATTTGGTTTTCTCTTGTTTTGCGAAGGTTTCTTGCCTCTTCTAGGAAGGTTTTCCTCATCCTTTTTACGCATTTTTTTGTCAAATGAAGCCCGTTTCGGTGCTTGATTTTCTAGAACAAAATAGGCACAACCATAACTACAGTACTCTAAAAGATAGTCCTGTAAGCGACTGATCTTTTCAATTTTTTCCTCTGTTCGATCGTCTTTGTAAAAACCACGTAGGCGGAGCTGTTCATTACTCCAGTCCCCCACGACATAATCAAACTTGGTCAACACTTCTGAAAAGCGTTGATTAAAGACTGTCACATCGAAAGCATCCTTGATATTTTCAACCAAGGTAAAAGCAATCCCTTCAGTCTCAACCTTATCCCCATTTACATGAAATTCTGGGCCAGGAAACTTGTTATAGTTATATAATTCAGGTGCAATTTCTTTACGCATAGTCTTCCTTTTCCACGATTACTTAACACTCTATTTTACCATAATTTCTAGCAGTTAGCACGTTTCTCATAAAAATGAAAAAAGTCTGACGATTTTGTCAAACTTCTGCAGTATAAACCAAAAAGAGAAGATTAACTCTTCCCTTCCTATTTTTTTATTGGCTCTTTGTCAACTGTAGTGGGTTGATGAAAAGCTAAGCTCGAGAAAGGACAAATTTCGTCCTTTCTTTTTTGAT
>NZ_JBJUSF010000026.1:0-35227 GCF_046098195.1 Streptococcus sp. ST14 | reverse complement strand
CTCGGTAGCTCAGTTGGTAGAGCAATGGATTGAAGCTCCATGTGTCGGCGGTTCGATTCCGTCTCGCGCCATATTTTATTTATAACTTGGAAGGGTAGCGAAGAGGCTAAACGCGGCGGACTGTAAATCCGCTCCTTCGGGTTCGGGGGTTCGAATCCCTCCCCTTCCATTACTTTAGTTACGGGCATAGTTTAAAGGTAGAACTAAGGTCTCCAAAACCTTCAGTGTGGGTTCAATTCCTACTGCCCGTGTTAATATGATTATGGCGGGTGTGGTGAAGTGGTTAACACACCAGATTGTGGCTCTGGCATGCGTGGGTTCGATCCCCATCACTCGCCTATTTTATATTATTGGGGTATAGCCAAGCGGTAAGGCAAGGGACTTTGACTCCCTCATGCGTTGGTTCGAATCCAGCTACCCCAGTTACTATTTGCCGGCGTGGCGGAATTGGCAGACGCGCTGGACTCAAAATCCAGTGTCCGCAAGGACGTGCCGGTTCGACCCCGGCCGCCGGTATAGTAATAAAGACAAGGCTTTCGGGCCTTGTTTTTTGTTTGGTAAAGATTTTGATTAAGTACAGATAACTGATGAATCATCTTTTTCTTCTTATTCTAATCATTTTTAGTGTATTTTTGGTATAATATTACTTATTCACAATTTATTTTGATTATGAAAGAGTTTGGTGATTAATGTCTCGGTCTGTTGAATTACTAAAGAAACGTTACTTAAAGAATATAAAAGAGAACCCAAATTTATTTATTGGGATTGAGTTAGAATATCCTATTGTAAATTTAGAGGGTAAGGCTACAGATGGTGAAGTTGTTAAGGATCTCTTTCGGTATTTACCATCAGTACTGGGCTTTACTATCGAAAAAGTGGATGATTTTGGTAATCCAATTCAGTTGCTTGATCCAGTCAGCCAAGATACGATCTTATTTGAGGTTGCTTATACGACGATTGAGTTTGCATTCGGAAAGGCCGAATCTATCCAAGAGGTAGAAGAACGCTTTAACTTCTATATGGCTACGATTCAGAATAAACTGGGTGAAGCTAATCATGCTATTGTTGGCTGCGGCATTCATCCCAACTGGGATAAAAATGAGAATTGTCCAGTGGCTTATCCCCGCTATCAGATGTTGATGGATTATCTGAATTTGAGTAGAAATGTAACTAAATCAGATTTACATCATTTCCCTGAGTATGGTGCCTTTATCTGTGGAAGTCAGGTTCAACTGGACGTTTCAAAGTCCAACTACCTGCGTGTTATCAATGCTTTTACTCAAATTGAAGCTGCAAAAGCTTATTTGTTTGCCAATTCTGAGTTTTCAGGGGCAGATTGGGATACCAAAATTTCGAGAGATATTTTTTGGGAAGAATCCATGCATGGTATCTATCCAGAGAATGTTGGTGTCAATACTAGACTATTTAAAGATGAGGATGATTTTTTTGACTATTTAAATCATTCTGCGATTTTTACTGCGGAGCGTGATGGGCAGACCTATTATTTTTATCCGATTCAGGCTAGGGACTATTTGGCTACACCTGAAATCCAAGCATTTACCCTTAATGGGGATGAGGTGTTAATTCATCCTCAGGAGGAAGATTTCCAAACTCATCGTAGTTACCAGTACCAAGACTTAACGACTCGAGGGACAGTTGAGTTTCGTAGTGTGTGTACTCAGCCGCTTGATAGGACTTTTGCTTCTGCAGCCTTTCATTTGGGCTTGTTGGTTCATTTAGACAAGCTTGAAGCTTACTTGCGAACTGCTCCATTTTTTACCACAGCTGGTCGTGATTATAAGCTTTTAAGACGACAATTTTCTAAGAAAAAACTTACAGATGAAGAAGAAGCTGCGGTTCTCGAGTTTTCTAAAGACTTACTCACCCTTGCTGAGGAGGGGCTGGAGAAAAGAGATAAGCAAGAAATGGTTTATTTAGAGCCTTTGAAGAAAGAATTGGGATTATAATTTCTCTTATAAAGGGAGAATTTTCTGAAAAATCATGATATAATGGAAGAGACTATAGATAAAGGATAGAGATTCATGACATTAGTTTATCAATCAACACGTGATGCCAATAATACAGTAACTGCCAGCCAAGCTATTTTGCAAGGTTTGGCGACGGATGGTGGTCTGTTTACACCACTTACTTATCCAAAGGTGGATTTGGACTTTGAAACATTAAAAGATGCTTCTTACCAAGAAGTGGCCAAATTAGTTTTATCAGCCTTTTTAGATGACTTTACGGCTGAGGAGTTGGACTACTGTATCACCAATGCCTACGATAGCAAGTTTGATACTCCAGCTATTGCGCCATTGGTGAAACTGGATGGGCAATATAACTTGGAACTGTTCCATGGTTCAACGATCGCTTTTAAAGACATGGCCTTGTCTATCTTGCCGTACTTTATGACAACAGCCGCTAAAAAGCATGGTTTGGAGAACAAGATTGTCATTTTGACAGCGACATCTGGTGATACTGGGAAAGCTGCTATGGCGGGGTTTGCCGATGTGCCTGGAACTGAGATTATCGTTTTTTATCCGAAAGATGGTGTTAGCAAGGTACAAGAGTTGCAAATGACTACTCAGACTGGCGACAATACTCATGTTATCGCTATTGATGGAAACTTTGATGATGCACAAACAAACGTGAAGCACATGTTCAACGATGTGGAACTTCGTGAAAAATTGGCAGCGAACAAGTTGCAATTTTCATCAGCTAACTCTATGAACATTGGTCGTTTGGTACCACAGATTGTTTATTATGTTTATGCCTACGCTCAGTTGGTCAAGTCTGGTGAGATTGTGGCTGGTGAAAAGGTCAATTTCACAGTACCAACAGGAAACTTTGGAAATATTTTGGCTGCCTTTTATGCTAAACAAATCGGTCTTCCAGTTGGTAAATTAGTCTGTGCTTCAAATGACAACAATGTCTTGACAGACTTCTTCAAAACACGTGTTTACGATAAGAAACGTGAGTTTAAGGTAACGACTAGCCCATCTATGGATATCTTAGTATCTTCAAATTTGGAGCGTTTGATTTTCCATCTTTTGGGGAATAATGCGGTTAAGACTGCTGAACTCATGAATGCCTTGAGTACACAAGGACAATATGAATTGACAGACTTTGATGCAGCGATTCTGGAACTCTTTGCAGCTGAATATGCGACTGAGGAAGAAACAGCAGCAGAAATTAAACGTGTTTATGATACAGATGCCTACATCGAGGATCCACATACGGCGGTTGCCTCAGCTGTTTATAGAAAATACCAAGCGGCTACTGGCGATGCGACTAAGACAGTGATTGCTTCAACAGCTAGTCCATACAAGTTCCCAGTGGTTGCCGTAGAAGCGGTAACAGGAAAAGCAGGCTTAACTGACTTTGAAGCCTTGGCTCAATTACATGACATTTCAGGAGTGGCAGTGCCACCAGCGGTTGATGGCCTTGAAACAGCTCCGGTTCGTCATAAAACAACAGTGGCAGCTGCTGACATGCAAGCAGCGGTGGAGGCTTATCTAGGACTTTAAGACAGAGGGAGTAAACTCGGTTGGGAAACCAACTGAGTTTCTTTTCATCAGGAGGAGAGATTGTTTAAGAAAAATAAAGACATTCTTAATATTGCATTGCCAGCTATGGGTGAAAACTTTTTGCAGATGCTCATGGGAATGGTGGACAGTTACTTGGTCGCTCACTTGGGCTTAATCGCCATTTCAGGTGTTTCAGTGGCTGGCAATATTATCACCATTTACCAGGCGATTTTTATCGCTCTGGGAGCTGCTATCTCCAGTGTTATTTCAAAAAGTTTGGGGCAGAAAGATCAGTCCAAGTTGGCTTATCACGTGACAGAGGCTCTCAAGATAACCCTATTGCTGAGTGCACTTTTAGGCGCCTTATCGCTCTTTGCTGGGCAAGAGATGATAGGACTCTTGGGAACTGAGCAGGAGGTGGCCGAGAGTGGTGGGCTCTACCTATCTTTGGTAGGCGGATCGATTGTTCTCTTGGGCTTGATGACCAGTCTAGGTGCCTTGATTCGTGCAACACATAATCCGCGTCTACCCCTCTATGTTAGTCTGTTATCCAATGCCTTAAATATTCTTTTTTCAAGTCTGGCTATTTTTGTCCTTGATATGGGCATAGCGGGTGTTGCTTGGGGGACCATCTTGTCTCGCTTGGTCGGTTTTGTGATTTTGTGGTCGCAATTAAAGCTGCCTTTTGAGAAACCGACTTTTGGTTTAGATAAGGAACTATTGACCTTGGCTTTGCCAGCGGCAGGGGAACGTCTCATGATGCGGGCTGGAGACGTCGTCATCATTGCCTTGGTTGTTTCTTTTGGGACGGAGGCAGTAGCAGGGAATGCAGTCGGAGAAGTCTTGACCCAGTTTAACTATATGCCTGCCTTTGGCGTGGCTACGGCGACGGTCATGCAGGTAGCTCGAGCAGTTGGAGAGGATAACTGGGAAAGAGTAGCTAGTTTGAGCAAACAAACCTTTTGGCTTTCTCTGCTTCTCATGTTGCCCTTAACTTTCAGTATCTATGTCTTAGGGACACCACTGACTCATCTCTATACGACGGACCCTGTAGCAGTCGAGGCGAGTGTTTTGGTGGCACTGTTCTCTCTACTAGGTACTCCCATGGCGACAGGAACAGTCATCTATACTGCAGTTTGGCAGGGTTTGGGGAATGCTCGCCTTCCCTTTTATGCAACAAGCATAGGAATGTGGTGTATCCGCATTGGAACAGGATATCTGATGGGGATTGTTCTTGGTTGGGGCTTGCCTGGTATTTGGGCTGGAACCCTTTTGGATAATGGTTTTCGCTGGCTATTTCTACGTTACCGTTACCAACGTTATATGATGTTGAAAGGATAGGAGATGCAAAAAATAGCCTTTATTTGGGATTTGGACGGGACTTTATTGGACTCTTACGAAGCGATTTTGTCAGGGATTGAGGAGACCTTTGATCAGTTTTCTATTCCTTATGATAAGGAAAAAGTGAGAGAGTTTATCCTCAGGTACTCTGTGCAGGACTTGCTGGAGAAGGTGGCAGAAGAGAGAAATCTGGATGCGGAAGTACTCAATCAGGTGCGTGCCCAAAGTCTGGCTGAGAAAAATGCCCAGGTAGTTTTGATGCCAGGTGCGCGTGAAGTGCTATCTTGGGCAGACCAAGCAGGGATTCAGCAGTTTGTCTATACTCATAAGGGGGACAATACTTTTGCCATTCTCAGAGACTTGGGGTTGGAATCCTATTTCAAAGAGATTTTAACCAGTCAGAGTGGCTTTGCGCGCAAGCCCAGTCCAGAAGCGGCGACCTATCTGCTAGACAAGTATGAGTTGGATTCTGAGAACACCTACTATATAGGAGACCGGACTTTGGATGTGGAATTTGCCCAGAATAGTGGCCTTCAAAGCATCAACTTTTTAGAGTCTTCTTATGAAGGGAATCACAGGATTCAAGAGTTAGCAGATATTCCTCATATTTCTGAGGATTGGGGGCGAGAAGATTGTGTCAGTTTTGTGACAGAAACCTAACAAACTATTTCAAGTAATCGAGTTTGTTACAAGGAATAGACAGTTCTGTTAAATAGGCCCGAGAGGGCTTTTTTTCTGCTTTTTTTGTGTTATGATAGACAGGTACTCATTTGAAAGGAATATGAACGAATGAAGAAAAGAATTATTTTAGCCTCAACAGTAGCCTTGTCTCTTGCTCCCGCATTAGGAGCTAAAGCTCAAGAAATCTCTTGGACAGCACGTAGCGTTGAGCAAATCCAAAATGACGTGACGAAAAACGAAAACAAAAACAGCTATACAGTTCAGTATGGTGATACCCTGAGCACGATTGCAGAAGCTTTGGGAGTAGATGTGACGGTCCTTGCTAATTTGAATAAAATTACCAATATGGACTTGATTTTCCCAGATACTGTCCTCACTACAACTGTCAATGAGGAAGAAGAGGTAACGGAAGTTGAAATCCAAGCTCCTCAAGCAGATGCTAGTGAAGAAGTGACGACTGCGAAAGCTGATTTGACGACGAATCAAGTGACAGTCGATGAACAAACAGTTCAAGTAGAAGACCTTTCTCAACCAATTGAGGAAGCTCCAACTGCAACAGAGACTGAAAAACCAGCAGAAGTAGCGCCAAGTTCAGAAGTTTCTGAGACAGCGACAGTTGCTGAAGAGACACCATCTACAGAAACATCTGTAGCTGAAGAAACAGCTGAAACGACTTCAGCGGAAGCACCAGTAGCAGAAACAACTCGCCCAGTTGAAGAAGAAGCTCCTCAAGCAGCGACTCCAGCTACCGAAGAAACGGCAGCAACAACTCCAGCAGAAGCCCCAGTAGCAGCTGCTCCAGCAACTGAAACGCCTGCTGATACAAGAGGAACAAGTGCAACAGAAGAAACAGCAGCATCAACAGCAACTTCTGACACTGCAACTTCGACTTATCAAGCAGAGCAAAGCCAAACTCCTTCAAGAACTTATTCAGCTCCAGCGGCTCCTGACTATGCAGGACTTGCTGTAGCTAAGTCTGAGAATGCTGGTCTTCAACCACAAACTGCAGCCTTTAAAGAAGAAATTGCCAACTTGTTTGGGATTACATCCTTTAGTGGCTACCGTCCTGGTGACAGTGGGGACCATGGTAAAGGTTTGGCCATCGACTTCATGGTTCCAGTGAGTTCAGCACTCGGGGATCAAATTGCAGAATATGCAGTCAAAAATATGGCTAGCCGTGGTATCAACTATATCATCTGGAAGCAACGTTTCTACGCTCCATACGATAGTAAATATGGACCAGCCTACACGTGGAATCCAATGCCGGATCGTGGTAGTGTGACCGAAAACCACTATGACCACGTTCACGTTTCAATGAACTAATCATTAAAATGGAAGTTGGGAACTGATTGAGTTCCCTCTTCTTTTTTGCATGTCATTCCTTCAGGATAAACAAGAAGATTATTCTGAAGCAAGGTGGGCCTGCTATTTTGACTCTGCTGAGTATGTTACTTTTGAAATAAGAAAACCAGCGTCCTGAACGACGCTGGTTTTTGTATGCTCTTATCCATTTCGACGTTTACGGGCTAGTAGGGCTCTATAAAAGAAGATATGATTGTTCTGGATATAGGGAAGGATTGAAAAGCTAGCAATTCCAAAGGTGATCCAGTTGAGGAAGTACCAAGGGAGTAGTTGTAGATCGAGAACAAAGCGTTGAAATTTGTAACCCTTCATCAAGAAACGGCTGGTTTTCAGGATTTGACGGGGTTTAGCCTGTCCTAAATCCAGAGTGTCGCAGAGGAGGAATTCTACCTGCGAGTAGGCATAATGTTGTGGAACGTAGAGGATGTTCCCTACAATCATCAAGATGAGACTCGCGAAAAAGTAGAGCCCAAAGGTCAGAAGGAACTGCTCTGTTTCAACGGATGAGAGGTCTAATTTTGGAAATTCAGGATGTAGGGCAACAAATCTACGAGCCAAGAGATTGCTATAAAAGAGGAAATAAACGCCTACTAAGTTTGGGATACTCCATAAAAAAAGGTAGAAACGTTTGAGGAGTAGGGTGAGGAAGGTCTGCGAGAAGCGCTCTTCAGCAAAGAGGGCCAGGCTTGATTTTACTGAGAGTTCCGTATCAGGATCCTTGAGGAGTCTGAGTGTCGCAAAGGCAGCACCTGCTAGAAAAATAGCGCTCACAAAAGAAACCACTAGCGGGAAGAGATAGGCTTGGAGCACTTGTGCCAGCATGCTGAAAAAGGATTGCTCTAAAACACTTTCTTGGAGACGAGCCAAGGGGTTGAGAAAGCCTGATAAGATGACCAGCATACTAGGAAGGAGATAGACCAGAAAGAGGCGGGGATTTTCAGCCTGAAATTGCCTCGTCTGCAGACGAATAGTTTTTAAATCAATTTTTGGGTATTTCATTCTCTCATTATACCATAGTTCGTGACAGTTCCTGGTTTTTTTGATAAAATCATACAGTATGCCTTTGGGCACAAAGTATGAACTGGGACTGTATTTCCCAGCTTCGGAGGTAGAAAATGTCAGATTCACCAATCAAATACCGTTTGATTAAGAAAGAAAAACACACAGGAGCTCGTCTGGGAGAAATCATCACTCCACACGGTACCTTTCCAACGCCTATGTTTATGCCAGTTGGGACCCAAGCTACGGTCAAGACTCAGTCACCAGAGGAGTTGAAGGAAATGGGTTCAGGGATTATCTTGTCAAACACCTATCACTTGTGGCTTCGTCCTGGAGATGAACTCATCGCTCGCGCAGGTGGTCTCCACAAATTTATGAACTGGGACCAACCAATTTTGACAGATAGTGGTGGTTTCCAGGTCTATTCCCTAGCTGATAGCCGAAATATCACCGAAGAAGGAGTAACCTTTAAAAACCATCTCAATGGCTCCAAGATGTTCCTATCACCAGAGAAAGCCATCTCTATTCAGAACAATCTAGGCTCCGACATCATGATGTCTTTTGATGAATGTCCTCAGTTTTACCAACCCTATGACTACGTTAAGAAATCCATCGAGCGTACTAGCCGTTGGGCTGAGCGTGGTTTGAAGGCTCACCGTCGTCCACAGGATCAAGGTTTGTTTGGAATTGTACAGGGGGCAGGATTTGAAGACCTTCGCCGTCAGTCAGCTCACGACCTTGTTAGCATGGACTTCCCTGGCTACTCTATCGGTGGTTTGGCAGTAGGAGAAACGCACGAAGAAATGAATGCAGTCTTGGACTTCACAACCCAACTCCTTCCTGAAAACAAACCTCGCTATTTGATGGGTGTGGGAGCGCCAGATAGCTTGATTGATGGAGTCATTCGTGGTGTAGATATGTTTGACTGTGTCTTGCCAACTCGTATCGCTCGTAATGGGACTTGTATGACCAGCCAAGGTCGTTTGGTTGTCAAAAATGCCCAGTTTGCTGAAGACTTTACGCCACTGGATCCTGAGTGTGATTGCTACACATGTAAGAACTATACACGCGCCTACCTTCGTCACCTGCTCAAGGCTGATGAAACCTTCGGTATCCGCTTGACTAGCTACCACAATCTCTACTTCTTACTCAATCTGATGAAGCAGGTCCGCCAAGCCATCATGGATGACAATCTCTTGGAATTCCGTGAGTATTTTGTAGAAAAATATGGCTACAACAAGTCAGGGCGCAATTTCTAAAGTGTAAAAATAGAATGCCAAAATCCTAAGTTTTCTCTTAGGATTTTTCCTGTTTTTTTGATAGAATAGGGAGTATAATGGAATGGAAATTAGGTGGTATTTTACTTCCTAATTTAATGGAGAATAGACTCGTATGCGTATTAAATGGTTTTCCTTAATTAGGATTACAGGTTTACTTTTGGTGCTTTTGTACCACTTCTTTCAAACTATCTTTCCTGGAGGATTCTTTGGGGTAGATGTCTTTTTCACTTTTTCAGGATTTTTGATCACCTCCCTCCTTTTAGAAGAATTTGGGAAGGCACGCCAGATTGATTTGCTGGGCTTTTTTAAGAGACGGTTTTACCGCATCGTGCCACCTGTGGTGCTGATGGTTTTGGTGACCATGCCTTTTACTTTCTTGGTTCGTCAAGACTATGTTGCTGGAATTGGTGGCCAGATAGCTGGAGTTCTCGGTTTTATGACCAACTTCTACGAAATGTTAACAGGGGGAAGTTACGAATCCCAGTTCATTCCGCATCTCTTTGTTCACAACTGGAGTCTAGCTGTTGAGGTTCACTACTATATCCTTTGGGGATTGGCAGTTTGGTTCTTATCGAAACGTTCAAAATCTAGTAGTCAATTGAGAGGGATGGTCTTTCTCCTTTCTGCGGGAGCCTTTATCATTAGCTTTTTCTCCATGTTTATTGGTAGTCTAATGGCTAGTTCCTATTCATCTGTCTACTTTTCAAGTTTAACCCATGTCTATCCCTTCTTTTTAGGAAGCATTTTGGCGACAGTTGTGGGGGTTCGTCAGACGAGCGATTTAGTCAAGCAGTTTGACCGGATGTGGGACCTTCGTCAAAATCTACTGGTATTTGCTGCGGGGCTTTTGGTATTGTTGCTTCTGACTTTCTTTGTCAAATTTACCTACCTGTTTGCGTACTTATTTGGCTTCTTGCTAGCAAGTTTAGCGGCAGTGACCATGATTTTTGCTGCGCGTGTCTTGCATGAGAAAACGCCTGAGATACAAGAACCTCGGATCATTACATTTTTAGCGGATACCAGCTACGCGGTTTATCTCTTCCACTGGCCTTTTTATATTATCTTTTCTCAGTTGATGAGTAATTTGCCTGCTGTTATTCTGACAATCATCTTTTCTTATTTCTTTGCTATCCTATCCTTCTATATCATTGAGCCGTTGATTGCTGGTAAATCCAATCCTTTAATACGGAAGATTAGTCGATTGCCTCATATTAAACCAATTAGTGGTGCTGGTGCTAGCATTCTTACCCTGATTGCCTTGATTATCATAGCTGTGGCTCCTCAAGTTGGAGCTTTTGAGACAGACTTGATGGTCAATGGTTTCAAACAAGCCCAGACTAATATAGGACAAACAAAGACTCTTGCTGAACAAGCTGAACTGAGTCGTCTAGGAATTTCTGAGGGAACAAGCCTAATAGGAGATTCGGTAGCCTTGCGTGCCAATACAGCCTTACAAGAGGCACTTCCTGAAGCAAATATCAATGCCCAGGTTAGTCGAACGACCAAGCAAGCCAACGATATTATGCTCAATAACAGTCAGAACAAGGCGCTGCTAAAAACAGTTGTTATTGCAACGGGAGTCAACAATCCTGAAGGCTATAAGAATGACTTGGACAGCATCGTGAACAATCTACCGAAAGGACACCATCTGATACTGGTGACACCTTATGAGGGAGATAAGAGTAAGGACACTTACACATCAGTGGAGCAGTATGCGACTTATGCGCGGGAATTAGCTGAAAAGAATCCTTACGTGAGCATCGCTGACTGGAATAAGGTTGCTAAGGAACACCCTGAAATCTGGGCTGGAACCGACCAAGTTCACTTTGGGAATGATAGCAACATGATTGAAGAAGGTGCTAAACTTTACGCAGAAACGATTGCAGCTGCTGTTAAGGCTGCTCAAGAACTGCCTGTGAAATCAAAATAAAATCAAAGAGTTGGAGAAATCCAGCTCTTTTAAAATATCTCTAGAAAATAGGTCTATACCATTTACAAATGAAAAAGAAAGGTTTATAATGTAATTGACATAATAAATTCTAGAAACAATCTATCAAGGAGGTTATCATTATGCCTAATTACGTTAAAGCGGATCAGTTTTTCTATCCACACGGAGTTCGTCGAGGTGGTTACTTGGAACTTGTGGACGGCAAGTTTGGGAAACATGTAGAGCAGATTCCTGAAGGGGCTGAGGTGATTGACTATACAGGTTATAGCATTGCCCCAGGTCTTGTGGATACTCATATTCATGGATATGCAGGTGTAGATGTGATGGACAACAACATTGAAGGTACATTGCATACTATGAGTGAAGGACTTCTTAGTACCGGTGTTACCAGTTTCTTACCCACAACTTTAACAGCCACTTATGAGCAATTGCTTGCAGTCACTGAAAATCTTGGAAACCATTATAAAGAAGCAACAGGTGCTAAGATTCGTGGGATTTATTATGAAGGTCCATATTTCACAGAAACTTTTAAGGGGGCACAAAATCCAACTTATATGAGAGACCCGGGTGTTGAGGAGTTTCATTCTTGGCAAAAAGCGGCAAATGGCTTGCTTAATAAAATTGCCCTTGCACCAGAACGTGATGGGGTGGAAGACTTTGTTCGTACAGTTACGGGCGAAGGTGTGACGGTTGCTCTTGGACATTCAAACGCGACTTTTGATGAAGCCAAAAAAGCAGTCGATGCTGGAGCGAGTGTTTGGGTGCATGCCTACAATGGAATGCGTGGGTTGACTCACCGTGAATTGGGTATGGTTGGAGCCATGTACCAATTGCCACATACCTATGCAGAGTTGATCTGTGATGGTCACCACGTAGATCCAAAGGCTTGCGAAATTCTTATCAAACAAAAAGGAACAGAAAATATTGCTCTTATCACAGACTGTATGACAGCTGGGGGATTGGAAGACGGAGATTATATGTTGGGAGAATTCCCAGTTGTCGTTGCAAATGGAACTGCACGCCTCAAATCGACAGGTAACTTGGCAGGTTCTATCCTCAAACTCAAAGATGGTTTGAAGAATGTGGTCGAATGGGGAATTGCGAATCCGCATGAAGCAGTCATGATGGCCAGCTTCAACCCAGCTAAATCCGTTCACATCGATGACGTCTGTGGCCAAATCCGTGAAGGCTACGACGCTGACTTCATCGTATTAGATAAAGATTTGGAATTGGTAGCAACCTACCTAGATGGCGTAAAACGTTATCAAGCATAAGATGATAAAATAGGAGTCGGCAAAGGACTCCTATTTTTATGATAGTCTCAAAATAGGTTTTAATAAGTTTCTCTGATAGGGCACTTAAGCAAAATTCTTTCCTTGTTTTGAAAAAATCGTTATAATATACGGTACAAAGGAAGTAGTGAAAATGTATCGTGTTATAGAAATGTATGGGGACTTTGAGCCTTGGTGGTTCATGGAAGGTTGGGAAGAAGATGTCATCATGAGTCAACGGTTTGACAAGTACTATGATGCTCTAAAATATTATAAATCATGCTGGTTTGAGCTGGAAAAGAAGAATCCTCTTTATAAGAGTCGGAGTGATTTGATGACTATTTTTTGGGATCCTGCTGATAAACGCTGGTGTGATGAGTGTGATGAGTATTTGCAACAATATCACTCCCTCCTCCTTCTCGAAGACGAAGGCATCATACCCGATGAAAAACTACGCCCAGGTTATGAAAAACAAACAGGTCAAGAAAAGCACCGTTCTTGCCGCATAAAATTGAGATAAAAAAGCAACTTTTAAAAGTTGTTTTTTTATTTTTTTTGCGAATAGTCTAGATAAGGAGGGAGCTATGGTACAAGAAATTGCACAGAAAATGATTGCTACTGCGAAAGAAAAGAAGGCTCAGGATATCTATTTTATCCCCAAGGAAAAGTCCTACGAACTTCACATGCGGGTTGGAGATGAACGGTGTCTAGTTGACTCCTATGAGTTTGATATTTTAGCTGCAGTGATTAGTCATTTCAAGTTTGTGGCGGGTATGAATGTAGGGGAGAAGAGACGTAGTCAGCTGGGATCTTGCGACTATCAGCATGGGGAGAAGGTGTCTTCTCTGCGTTTGTCCACCGTAGGAGATTATCGGGGACATGAGAGTTTGGTTATTCGTTTGTTGCACGATGAGGAAAGAGAGTTGCGATTTTGGTTTCAGGATCTAGCAGAATTAGGGGAACAACACAGGCAAAGGGGCCTCTACCTTTTTGCAGGTCCAGTTGGAAGTGGCAAGACGACCTTGATGCACGAATTGGCCAAGTCACTTTTTAAGGGGCAGCAGGTCATGTCCATCGAAGATCCTGTCGAAATCAAGCAGGACGACATGCTCCAGTTGCAGTTGAATGAGGCGATTGGATTGACCTATGAAAATCTGATCAAACTGTCTCTCCGGCATCGTCCGGACCTCTTGATTATTGGTGAAATTCGGGATAGCGAGACGGCGCGTGCAGTGGTCAGAGCCAGTTTGACAGGTGCGACAGTCTTTTCAACCATTCATGCCAAGAGTATCCGAGGAGTTTATGAACGCCTTCTGGAGTTGGGTGTGACGGAGGAGGAACTAGCAGTTGTCCTGCAAGGAGTCTGCTACCAGAGATTAATCGGGGGAGGAGGAATCGTTGACTTTGCAAACAAAGACTATCAAGAACACCAGCCAACTAGCTGGAATGAGCAGATTGATCAGCTTCTTAAAGATGGACATATCACAAGTCTTCAGGCTGAAACGGAAAAAATTAGCTACAGCTAAGCAGAAGAAAATCATCACCCTGTTTAACAACCTCTTTTCCAGTGGCTTTCATTTGGTGGAAATTATTTCTTTTTTGGGCAGAAGTGCCCTGCTGGAAAAGGACTATGTGGCCCAGATGCACCAAGGCTTGTCTCAGGGGAAATCCTTCTCAGAAATGATGAACAGCTTGGGTTTTTCGAGTGCCATCGTGACCCAATTATCCCTAGCTGAAGTTCATGGAAATCTCCATCTGAGTCTGGGGAAGATAGAAGAATATCTGGATAATTTGTCCAAGGTCAAGAAAAAATTAATCGAAGTGGCGACCTATCCCCTGATTTTGCTGGGATTTCTCCTGCTAATCATGCTGGGATTGAGAAACTATCTACTCCCCCAACTGGACAGTAGCAATATCGCCACCCAAATCATTGGCAATCTGCCACAAATATTTCTGGGACTAGTGCTGGTTTGCGCTCTATCTGTACTTTTAGCCCTCACTTTCTACAAAAGAAGTTCCAAGATGCGGGTCTTCTCAATGTTAGCACGGATTCCCTTTCTGGGAATCTTTGTCCAGACCTATCTGACAGCCTATTATGCGCGTGAATGGGGCAATATGATTTCGCAGGGAATGGAGCTGACGCAGATTTTTCAGATCATGCAGGAACAAGGCTCCCAGCTCTTTAAAGAAATCGGTCAAGATCTGGCTCAAGCCCTGCAAAATGGCCACGAATTTTCTCAAACCATAGCGACCTATCCTTTCTTTAAAAAGGAGTTGAGTCTCATCATCGAGTATGGAGAAGTCAAGTCCAAGCTGGGGAGTGAGTTGGAAATCTATGCTGAAAAAACTTGGGAAGTCTTTTTTACCCGAGTTAATCGTACCATGAATCTGGTACAGCCACTGGTTTTTATCTTTGTGGCCCTGATTATCGTTTTACTTTATGCGGCAATGCTTATGCCCATGTATCAAAATATGGAGGTAAATTTTTAAAATGAAAAAACTCATGACAAATTTAAAAAAAGCCAAGGTTAAAGCTTTCACTTTGGTAGAAATGTTAGTGGTTTTGCTTATCATCAGCGTTCTTCTCTTGCTCTTTGTTCCTAATTTGACCAAGCAAAAGGATGCCGTCGATGACAAAGGAAAAGCTGCTGTTGTCAAGGTCGTAGAAAGCCAGGCAGAGCTCTATAGTCTGGACAAGAATGAAGATGCTAGCCTAAGCAAATTACAAGCAGACGGTCGTATCACAGCTGAGCAAGCTAAAGCTTATAAAGACTACCATGCAAAACAAAAAACAAGTCAAACTGTTGCAGATTAAGGCCTTTACTATGCTGGAAAGTCTCTTAGTTTTGGGACTTGTGAGTATCCTTGCTTTGGGCTTGTCCGGTTCTGTTCAGTCCAGTTTTGCGGCGGTAGAGGAGCAGATTTTCTTTATGGAGTTTGAAGAACTCTATCGGGAAACGCAAAAACGCAGTGTTGCCAGTCAGCAAAAGACTAGTCTAAACTTAGATGGGCAGGCAATCAGCAATGGTAGTCAAAAGTTGACCGTTCCTAAAGGGATTCAGGCACCATCAGGACAAAGTATTATATTTGACCGATCTGGGGGCAATTCGTCCCTGGCTAAGGTTGAATTTCAGACTAGCAAAGGAGCGATTCGCTATCAATTATATCTAGGAAATGGAAAAATTAAACGCATTAAGGAAACTAAAAATTAAGGCAGTGATCTTACTAGAAGCAGTAGTAGCGCTAGCCATATTTGCCAGTATTGCAACCCTCCTCTTGGGACAAATCCAGAAAAATAGGCAGGAAGAGGCAGAAATCTTGCAAAAGGAAGAAGTCTTGCGTGTAGCGAAGATGGCTCTGCAGACAGGTCAAAATCAGGTAAACATAAACGGAGTGGAGATTCAGGTGTTTTCTAGTGAAAAGGGATTGGAGGTCTACCATGGTTCAGAGAAGTTGCTGGATCTTAAAGAGCAGTAAGGTAAGAGCGTTCACTCTTTTAGAATCTCTGATTGCTCTTATCGTCATTAGCGGAGGCTTGCTCCTTTTTCAAGCTATGAGTCAGCTCCTCATTTCAGAAGTTCGTTACCAGCAGCAAAGCGAGCAAAAGGAGTGGCTCTTGTTTGTGGATCAGCTGGAGGTAGAGTTAGAGCGTTCGCAGTTTGAAAAGGTAGAAGGCAATCGCCTCTACATGAAACAGGATGGTAAGGATATCTCTATAGGGAAGTCTAAATCGGATGATTTTCGAAAAACGGATACCAGCGGACGGGGGTATCAGCCGATGGTTTATGGACTCAAATCAGCACAGATTACAGAGGAAAACCAATTGGTTCGCTTTCGCTTCCAATTTCAAAAGGGCTTAGAAAGGGAGTTCATCTATCGTGTGGAAAAAGCAAAAAGTTAAGGCAGGCGTTCTTTTATATGCAGTCACCATGGCAGCTATCTTTAGTCTGTTGTTGCAGTTTTATTTGAATCGGCAAGTCGCCCATCACAAAGACTTTGCCCTAAACAAAGAAAAGCTGGCAGCTTTTGCCATGGCCAAGCGCAGTAAAGATAAGGTTGAGCAAGAAAGTGGGGAACGAGTCTTCAACTTAGGAAAAGTCAGGTATCAAAATACGAAAACAGGTTTTACAACAAGTGTTCGTATGAATAAGGGCAACTATGAATTTCTCTTTCCTCCGATGAAAATCCAAGAAAAGAAAACGGATAAAAAGGAAGAGGTAGCGACTGATTCAAGCAATCAAGCAGGGAAGAAAAAATCAGAAGAAAAGCCTGAAAAGAAAGACAAATCCTAGTCAATTCAACTTCTTTGTGCTAAACTAAAAGCATGAAACATGATTTTAATCACAAAGCAGAAACTTTTGATTCGCCCAAAAATATCTTTCTTGCAAATTTGGTTTGTCAAGTAGTTGAAAAACAGATTGCTCTTCTATCAGACAAGGAAATATTGGACTTTGGTGGTGGGACGGGTCTATTAGCTTTGCCCCTGGCCAAGCAGGCCAAGTCGGTTACCCTTGTGGACATCTCGGAGAAAATGCTGGAGCAAGCCCGTTTGAAAGCAGAGCAACAAGACATCAAGAATATCCAGTTTTTGGAACAGGATTTACTGGTGAATCCTTTGGAGCAACAATTTGACCTGATTGTTGTCAGTCGGGTTCTTCATCATATGCCTGATCTAGGTGCAACTCTTGCCATGTTTTACCATCACCTTAGGGAGAATGGACAAGTTCTCATCGCTGATTTTGTCAAGACAGATACCAACCATCATGGTTTTGATTTAGCTGAACTGGAAACCAAGCTCGCCCAGTTTGGTTTTTCGAGCATTGACAGTCAGATCCTCTATAGTGCAGAAGATCTTTTCCTCGGAAATTACGCAGAACTCTTTTTAACTGTAGCCCAAAAATCACTCGCTGACTAAAGCAGTGATTTTTTCTCTTCAGATGGAAAAAAGGAGGGAAATTTGATAAGATAGGAATATGGATTTTGAAAAAATTGAACAAGCTTATACGTATTTACTAGAGAATGTCCATGTCATCCAAAGTGATTTGGTGACCAACTTTTATGATGCCTTGGTAGAGCAAAACAGCATCTATTTGGATGGCGAGACCGAACTAGAACAGGTCAAAGAGAACAATCAAGCCCTTAAACGCTTAGCGCTTCGCAAGGAAGAGTGGCTCAAGACTTACCAATTTCTCTTGATGAAGGCAGGACAAACGGAACCTTTACAGGCCAATCACCAGTTTACACCAGATGCCATTTCCCTCCTCTTGGTACTTGTTGTAGAAGAGTTGCTTCATAAAGAGGAAATTAGCATCCTCGAAATAGGCTCTGGTATGGGCATTTTGGGGGCTACTTTCTTGACTTCTCTTGCTAAAAAAGTAGATTACTTGGGAATCGAAGTGGATGACTTGCTGATTGATTTGGCAGCCAGTATGGCAGATGTGATTGGTTTGCAGGCTGGTTTTGTCCAAGGAGATGCCGTTCGTCCGCAAATGCTTAAAGAAAGCGACGTGGTCATCAGCGACTTACCTGTTGGCTATTACCCAGACGATGCCATCGCTTCACGCTATCAAGTGGCTTCTAGTCAAGAGCATACCTATGCCCACCATTTGCTGATGGAACAAGGCCTCAAGTACCTTAAGTCAGATGGCTATGCTATTTTTCTAGCTCCGAGTGATTTATTGACCAGTCCTCAAAGTGACTTATTAAAAGGGTGGCTCAAAGACGAAGTGAGTCTGGCTGCTATCATCGCTCTGCCAGAGGATATTTTCTCAACTGCAAGCCAAGCTAAAAGTATTTTTGTCTTACAGAAGAAAAGAGACAAGGAAATAGAACCCTTTGTTTACCCTCTTACTAGCTTGCAAGATCCGTCAGTTTTGTTGACCTTTAAAGAAAATTTTCAAAATTGGAGCAAAGGTACTGAAATATAAAAGAGATTTTGTTATAATAGATGAAAACGCTTAAAAAGAGGTATCATCTTATGACAAAAACAATTGCAATCAATGCAGGAAGCTCAAGCTTGAAATGGCAACTTTATCAAATGCCTGAAGAGAAAGTTTTGGCTAAAGGCTTGATTGAACGTATTGGATTGAAAGATTCCATTTCAACAGTAAAATTTGACGGTCGTTCGGAGCAACAAATTCTTGATATTGAAGATCACACGCAAGCCGTTAAAATTTTATTGGATGACTTGATTCGTTTTGACATTATCAAAGGGTACGATGAGATTACAGGTGTCGGACACCGGGTCGTTGCAGGTGGTGAATATTTCAAGGAATCAACAGTTGTTGAGGGAGATGTGTTAGAAAAAGTTGAGGAATTGGGACTCTTGGCTCCCCTTCACAATCCAGCTAACGCAGCTGGAATTCGCGCATTTAAGGAATTGCTTCCAGATATTACCAGTGTTGTCGTATTTGATACCTCATTCCACACAACCATGCCAGAAAAGGCTTATCGCTACCCTCTACCAACTAAATATTACACAGACAACAAGGTTCGTAAATATGGTGCCCACGGGACAAGCCACCAGTTTGTCGCAGGAGAAGCAGCGAAACTTTTGGGCCGTCCTCTAGAAGATTTGAAATTGATTACCTGCCATATTGGTAACGGGGCTTCTATCACAGCTGTTAAGGGTGGGAAGTCTGTGGATACTTCTATGGGATTCACACCACTTGGAGGTGTGATGATGGGAACTCGTACAGGAGATATTGACCCTGCTATCATCCCTTATCTCATGCAATATACAGAGGATTTTAATACCCCAGAAGATATTAGTTGCGTTCTCAATCGTGAATCAGGGCTTATGGGAGTTTCTGGTCAGTCAAGCGATATGCGTGATGTGATTGCTGCCATGGAAGCAGGAGATCATGATGCGACTTTAGCCTATGAAATGTATGTTGATCGTATCCAAAAACATATCGGTCAATACCTTGCAGTCTTAAATGGAGCAGATGCGATTATCTTCACAGCAGGTATCGGTGAAAATGCAGCTTTGGTTCGTGAGGATGTCATTTCAGGTATCTCTTGGTTTGGTTGTGATGTGGATCCAGAAAAGAACGTCTTTGGCGTAACGGGAGACATCTCAACTGACGCAGCGAAAATCCGTGTCTTGGTTATTCCAACAGATGAAGAATTGGTGATTGCACGCGATGTTGAGCGCTTGAAAAAATAAGTAAATACACGTAAAATTTGATTGTAAAAAGAAGTTGGGAAAGAGATTTTCCAGCTTTTTTTATGTAGAAAATGTCTAAAACCTTGCTGTTATTGGCTTTTTCAAAAAATATGGTATAATAGTAGTAATTTAATAGATGGAGTTGAGTTTTGAAGAAAAGCTTTCGTGTAAAAAGAGAGAAAGATTTTAAGGCGATTTTCAAGGACGGAACAAGTTTTGCCAATCGAAAATTTGTTGTCTACCAATTGGAAAACCAGCAAAACCATTTTCGAGTAGGACTGTCCGTCAGCAAAAAGCTGGGGAATGCAGTTACCAGAAATCAAATTAAGAGACGAATCCGGCACATTCTACAAAGTGTAAAAGGGAGTTTAGTAGAGCATGTTGATTTTGTCGTGATTGCCCGAAAAGGGGTGGAAACCTTGGAATATGCAGAGATGGAGAAAAACCTACTCCACGTATTAAAGTTATCAAAGATTTACCAGGAAGGAAATGGGAGTGAAAAAGAAACTACAGTTGACTAGTTTGTTAGGCTTGTCCTTGTTTATCATGACAGCCTGTGCAACAAATGGTACAGCTAGCGATATAACAGCAGATTCGACAGACTTTTGGAGCAAATTCGTCTATTTTTTTGCTGAAATTATCCGCTTTTTGTCCTTTGACATTAGTATCGGAGTGGGGATTATTCTCTTCACGATTTTGATTCGGACGATTTTATTGCCTGTCTTTCAGACACAGATGGTTGCCTCTAGAAAAATGCAAGAGGCTCAACCGCGCATCAAGGCTTTGCGAGAGCAATATCCGGGTCGTGATATGGAAAGTAGAACCAAGCTAGACCAGGAGATGCGTAAGGTTTATAAAGAGTTAGGAATCAAACATTCATCCTCTCTCTGGCCGATTTTAATACAAATGCCGGTTCTTTTGGCACTCTTTCAAGCCTTGAGTCGAGTAGACTTTTTGAAAACAGGTCACTTTTTATGGATTAATTTGGGAGGAGTAGATACAAGTTTTGTCCTTCCAATTTTGGCGGCAGTCTTTACCTTCTTGAGTAGCTGGTTATCGAATAAAGCTTTGTCTGAAAAAAGTGGAGCTACGACAGGGATGATGTATGGTATGCCTGTATTGATCTTTGTTTTTGCCATCTCCGCCCCAAGTGGTGTAGCCTTGTACTGGGCTGTATCCAATGCTTACCAAGTTCTGCAAACCTATTTCTTGAACAATCCTTTCAAGATCATTGCTGAAAGAGAAGCAGTGGCGCAAGCAGAAAAAGATTTAGAAGGCAAGAAGAGAAGAGCCTTGAAAAAAGCACAGAAAAAGAAAAAATAAGGAGGAATCTGGTAATGGTATTATTTACAGGTTCAACGGTTGAAGAAGCAATCCA
Organism: Streptococcus sp. ST14; assembly: GCF_046098195.1. Classification (NCBI taxonomy): domain Bacteria; kingdom Bacillati; phylum Bacillota; class Bacilli; order Lactobacillales; family Streptococcaceae; genus Streptococcus; species Streptococcus sp. ST14. The sequence goes on along the minus strand of NZ_JBJUSF010000026.1, from coordinate 14,272 downwards.
AAAAGGATTGAAAGAATTAGACATTCCAAGAATGAAGGCCCACATCAAGGTCGTTTCGAAAGAGAAAAAAGGATTCTTAGGCTTGTTTGGTAAGAAGCCAGCTCAAGTTGATATCGAAGCGATTAGTGAAACGACAGTGATCAAAGCCAATCAGCAGGCCATTAAAGGGGTTCCAAAAGAAGTTAATGAAAAAAATGAACCCGTGAAAACAGTCAGTGAAGCAACTGTTGATTTGGGTCATGTAGTGGAAGCGATTAAGAAGATTGAAGAAGAAGGTCAAGGTGTTTCTGAAGAGGTCAAGGCTGAAATCTTGAAAAATGAAAAGCATGCCAGCACGATTTTGGAAGAAACAGGCCATATTTCAATTTTAAATGATTTGGAACCAGAGGATACTACCGAGGAAGTGGAATCTGCTCCAGAAAAAGAAACTGAAAGGCAGGAAGTAGCGAGTCAATCTTTGGAAGATTTAGGCTTGAAAGTAGAACCAAGTTATGACATCGAACAAGTGGCAACTGAAGTAGCTAGCTACGTTCAAACCATTGTAGATGATATGGATGTTGAAGGGACGATTTCAAGCGACTACAATCGCCGAACTATCAATCTTCAAATTGACACGAATGAACCAGGTCGTATTATCGGTTACCACGGAAAAGTCTTGAAAGCTCTTCAACTGTTAGCGCAAAATTACCTTTACAATCGATATTCAAGAACCTTCTACATCACAATCAATGTCAATGATTACGTTGAACACCGTGCAGAAGTCTTGCAAACCTACGCTCAAAAATTGGCGACTCGCGTTTTAGAAGAAGGACGTAGCCAACAAACAGATCCAATGTCAAATAGCGAACGCAAGATTATCCATCGCATTATTTCACGCATGGATGGCGTGACGAGTTACTCTGAAGGTGACGAGCCAAATCGCTATGTTGTCGTAGATGCAGAATAAGCAAAGCAAAATCAGGTTCGTCCTGATTTTTTGCTAGGAAAGGAAAGATTCAGATATGCTGAAAGCAGTTAGAGAATACCTATCATTTGCAGGGGTCCAGTACCGTAATCCTGATAAAGCTGGTGATGAAAGAGAAAAGATGCTGGACTTGCGGCAAAAAGGTCAAGAGGCTCGGAAGTCTTTTACAGAATTGGTCAAAACCTTTCAAGCAAGTCATCCAGAATGGCAACTGCAACAGACTAGTCAGTGGATGAACCAAGCGCAACGCTTGCGACCGCATTTCTGGGCCTATCTACAGAGAGACGGACAAGTGACAGAACCTATGATGGCTCTTCGTTTGTATGGAACACCTACTAATTATGGGATTTCTTTGGAAGTCAGTTTCATCGAGCGCAAGAAAGATGAACAGACTTTAGACAAGCAAGCCAAGGTTTTAGAACTTCCAGCGGTAGAAGGAATTTATTATCTAGTCTATTCAAATGGAGAAAGTCATAAGGCGGAGGCTACTGAGGAGAATCGTCATACTTTACGTGAGAAGGTGAGAAGTCAGGAAGTCCGTAAAGTTTTGGTTAAGGCAGATGTTTCCTTCATTGCAAATCAGTCAGTAGAAGCGATATTGGAGAAACTAGAAGAGGCTTATGCGCGCTTGCTTCCGTACTACGAAGTGACGAGGGAATAGAAAATCAAATGTGTTAGATGAACGCAAATTGTTTTATTGCTATTCTATGCATTTTTTCATATAATAGTAAAATAGGATGTGTGATTCATTAATCACCTCAAAGAGAAAGGAAATTCTATGTCAAATCTATCTGTTAATGCAATTCGTTTTCTAGGTATTGACGCCATCAACAAAGCAAACTCAGGTCACCCAGGGGTGGTTATGGGGGCTGCTCCAATGGCCTATAGCCTCTTTACAAAGCAACTTCGTATCAATCCAGCTCAACCAAACTGGATCAACCGCGATCGCTTTATTCTTTCAGCAGGACACGGCTCAATGCTTCTTTATGCCCTTCTTCACCTCTCTGGTTTTGAAGATGTTAGCATGGATGAAGTCAAGAACTTCCGCCAATGGGGTTCAAAAACACCAGGTCACCCAGAATTTGGTCATACAGCAGGGGTTGACGCTACAACTGGTCCTCTAGGACAAGGGATTTCTACTGCTACTGGTTTTGCCCAAGCAGAACGCTTCCTTGCAGCGAAGTATAACCGCGAAGGCTTCAATATCTTTGACCACTATACTTATGTGATCTGTGGAGACGGAGATTTGATGGAAGGTGTCTCAAGTGAGGCGGCTTCATATGCAGGCTTGCAAAAGCTTGACAAGTTGGTGGTTCTTTATGATTCAAATGACATTAACTTGGATGGTGAGACAAAAGATTCCTTTACAGAAAGTGTTCGTGACCGTTACAATGCCTACGGTTGGCATACAGCCTTGGTTGAAGATGGAACAGACTTGGAAGCAATCCATGCTGCTATCGAAACAGCTAAAGCTTCAGGCAAACCATCTTTGATTGAAGTGAAGACTGTTATTGGATACGGTTCTCCAAACAAACAAGGAACCAATGCGGTACACGGTGCTCCTCTTGGAGCAGATGAAACTGCGGCTACTCGCCAAGCTCTCGGTTGGGACTATGAACCATTTGAAATCCCAGCTGAAGTTTATGCTGATTTCAAAGAAAATGTTGCAGACCGTGGCGCATCAGCTTATCAAGCTTGGACAAAATTAGTTGCTGATTATAAAGAAGCTCATCCAGAACTGGCTACAGAAGTAGAAGCCATCATCGACGGACGTGACCCAGTTGAGGTGACTCCAGCAGACTTCCCAGCCTTAGAAAATGGTTTCTCTCAAGCAACTCGTAATTCAAGCCAGGATGCTTTGAACGTTGTAGCTGCTAAATTGCCAACTTTCTTAGGTGGTTCAGCTGACCTCGCTCACTCAAACATGACTTATATCAAAACGGACGGACTTCAAGACGACGCTAATCGCTTGAACCGCAACATTCAGTTTGGTGTTCGTGAGTTTGCAATGGGAACAATCTTGAACGGGATGGCCCTTCACGGTGGACTTCGTGTATACGGTGGTACTTTCTTCGTCTTCTCTGACTATGTGAAAGCAGCTGTCCGCTTGTCAGCCTTGCAAGGACTTCCTGTGACTTATGTCTTTACCCACGATTCAATCGCAGTTGGGGAAGATGGTCCAACGCACGAACCAGTTGAACACTTAGCAGGTCTTCGTGCTATGCCAAATCTCAATGTTTTCCGCCCAGCAGATGCGCGTGAAACTCAAGCAGCTTGGTACCTTGCAGTGACAAGCGAAAAAACACCAACTGCTCTTGTCTTGACACGTCAAAACTTGACTGTCGAAGAGGGAACAGACTTTGACAAAGTTGCGAAAGGTGCCTATGTCGTCTATGAAAATGCAGCAGACTTTGATACGATCTTGATTGCAACAGGTTCAGAGGTGAATTTGGCGGTCGCAGCTGCCAAAGAATTGGCTAGCCAAGGGGCAAAAGTCCGTGTAGTCAGCATGCCATCAACAGATGTCTTTGACGCACAAGATGCAGCTTACAAGGAAGAAATCCTTCCAAATGCAGTTCGCCGTCGTGTTGCAGTTGAAATGGGTGCAACTCAAAACTGGTACAAGTATGTTGGTCTTGATGGTGCAGTTCTCGGTATTGATACCTTTGGAGCATCTGCCCCAGCACCAAAAGTATTGGCAGAGTACGGATTTACAGTTGAAAATCTAGTCAAAGTCGTTCAAAACTTGAAATAATCGCAGAAATCAGAGTGAAAACTCTGATTTTTTATAACCATAAAAACAAGGCACAATCTTGTAAAAGTAGCTGAAATTTGATATAGTAGTCCTATGTAAAATACAAAGGAGAAAATACTATGGAAAATATTAGTCCAAATTTAACATTTTTGATCATGCTTGTAGGTATGTTTGCCTTGATGTTCTTTATGCAACGTTCTCAAAAGAAACAAGCACAAAAGCGTATGGAAAGCTTGAACAAGCTTCAAAAAGGCTATGAAGTGATCACAATCGGTGGACTCTACGGAACAGTGGATGAAGTAGATACTGAGAAAGGTACAATCGTACTGGATGTAGATGGCGTTTATTTGACTTTTGAATTGGCTGCTATTAAGACCGTTTTGCCACTCAAAGAAGCTGTGACACCAGAAGGAACAGTTGTTGACGAAGGCGGAGCAATCGAAGAATAAAACGGGACCTGTCACTCCCGTTTTTCTATGAGACGAGAGGAAAAGGGATGAAAAAAATAGTATTTGTTTGCCTAGGAAATATCTGTCGTAGCCCCATGGCAGAGTTTGTGATGAAGTCCATGACGAGCGATTACCACGTTGAGAGTCGTGCAACGTCATCATGGGAACATGGCAATCCGATTCATAAGGGAACGCAAGGAATTTTCCAGCAATATCAGATCCCGTATGACAAAGATAAAACATCGCTTCAGATTGGCAGGGAAGACTTTGAATCGTTTGATTACATTATCGGTATGGATGCTTCAAACGTTTCAGATCTGCGTCACATGTGTCCTCAGGAACTACAGTACAAGATCTACTCTTTTGCGGCTGAAAATGTCCCAGATCCTTGGTATACAAGAGATTTTGAGGAAACCTATGCTCGTATCACAAGTGGATGTCAAAGCTGGCTAGATCGATTAGAAAAAGAGAGTGACAATGGAAAAGCTTAAACAATTTTATGAGAAGTGTAGAGTTTACCTAACTCGTCCTAGGTTAGAGCTTATTGCAGTAGTTGTAATGGTACTCTGTGCTCTTTCGGTATTTCTGCTAAATACGCCTAAAAAGGGTGTCCTGACACTTGATGGTGGAGCTCTTATTTATGATGGCACCTTGGTACGAGGGAAAATGAATGGTCAAGGAACCCTGACCTTTGAAAATGGAGACCAATATACAGGTGATTTCAATAATGGAGCCTTTAATGGAAAAGGGACTTTCCAATCAAAAGATGGCTGGAAATACGAAGGTGATTTTGTAAATGGCCAGGCTGAAGGTCAAGGGAAGTTGACGACAGAGCAAGAAGTTGTTTATGAAGGGACCTTTAAACAAGGCGTTTTTCAGCAAAAACAGTAGTCTCCAAGTTAGGAGACTATTTTTCAAAACCAGGGAGAAAACGCTTTCCGCGCTTGAATTCGATAACTAACTATTAACTAGAAAAACTTTGTGAAATAAAAAAATTTTTTCCATAATTTCACAATCGTCCAGACAAAACTCTATTGCGCAGCTATATTGAGAAAAAAATCACAATCTCGGAAAAATTCTTTGTGAAATACTTATGAAACTGTTTACAAAGCATAAAAAAAGAGTTATAATAAACTTGTGAAAAAATTAACAAAGGATAAAATCCTTAAAGGCTATGGAGGATAATATGGCTGATAAAAAAACAGTAACACCAGAGGAAAACCAACTTGCTGCTGAAAAGCATGTCGATGGTCTCGTGAAAAAAGCCTTGGTTGCGCTTGATGAAATGCGCAAGTTGAACCAAGAGCAAGTTGACTATATCGTGGCAAAAGCTTCGGTTGCAGCACTTGACGCGCACGGTATCCTTACACAACATGCAGTTGAAGAAACTGGTCGTGGGGTATTTGAAGATAAGGCAACAAAAAACCTATTTGCCTGCGAACACGTAGTGAACAATATGCGTGGAGTTAAGACAGTTGGAGTTATTGAAGATGATCCAATTACAGGTTTGACAAAGATTGCGGAACCTGTCGGTGTAATCTGTGGTGTCACTCCGACAACAAACCCAACTTCAACAGCGATTTTCAAATCATTGATTGCTTTGAAGACACGCAACCCAATCGTTTTTGCTTTCCATCCATCAGCTCAAGAATCATCAGCACACGCAGCACAAATCGTTCGCGATGCAGCGATTGCAGCCGGTGCACCTGAAAACTGTGTACAATGGATTACAAAGCCATCTATGGAAGCAACTGGAGCGCTAATGAACCACGAAGGTGTTGCAACTATTCTTGCAACTGGTGGGAACGCTATGGTTAAAGCTGCATACTCATGTGGAAAACCAGCTCTTGGGGTAGGTGCCGGAAACGTTCCTGCCTATGTAGAAAAATCTGCTGACCTTCGTCAAGCTGCTCATGACATCGTTATGTCTAAATCATTTGATAATGGGATGGTCTGTGCATCAGAACAAGCCGTTATCATTGATAAAGAAGTATATGACGAATTTGTAGAAGAATTTAAATCATATCACACTTACTTTGTAAACAAGAAAGAAAAAGCACTTCTTGAAGAATTCTGTTTCGGTGTAAAAGCTAATAGCAAAAACTGTGCAGGTGCTAAACTAAATGCAAATATCGTTGGTAAACCAGCAGCATGGATTGCTGAACAAGCAGGATTTAGCGTTCCAGAAGGAACAAACATCTTGGCGGCAGAATGTGCAGAAGTAGGACCGAAAGAACCATTGACTCGTGAGAAATTGTCACCAGTTATCGCTGTCCTAAAAGCTGAAGATACAGAAGACGGTCTTAAAAAAGCTCGTCAAATGGTTGAGTTTAACGGACTTGGTCACTCAGCAGCTATCCATACAAAAGACGAAGCTCTTGCTAAACGCTTTGGTACAGAAATCAAAGCAATGCGTATTATCTGGAACTCTCCATCTACTTTCGGTGGTATCGGGGACGTATACAATGCCTTCATTCCATCATTGACACTTGGATGTGGTTCATATGGACACAACTCAGTCGGTGATAACGTGAGTGCGATCAACCTTCTAAACATCAAGAAAGTAGGGAAACGTAGAAATAATATGCAATGGTTTAAAGTTCCTTCAAAAATTTACTTCGAACGCAACTCTATCCAATACCTTCAAACATGTGAAGATATTGAACGCGTTATGATTGTTACAGACAAATCGATCGAAAAACTTGGTTTTGTTCAACGCATTATTGACCAATTGAACAAACGCAGCAACCGTGTAACTGTCCAAGTCTTCTCAGACGTTGAACCAGACCCAGATATCACAACTGTAGAACGTGGTACTGAAGTAATGAGAGCATTTGAACCAGACACAATCATCGCTCTTGGTGGTGGTTCTCCAATGGATGCAGCGAAAGTAATGTGGCTCTTCTACGAACAACCACAAATCGACTTCCGTGACTTGGTTCAAAAATTCATGGACATCCGTAAACGTGCCTTCCGCTTCCCATCACTTGGTAAAAAAGCGAAGTACATCGGTATCCCAACAACTTCAGGTACAGGTTCAGAAGTAACACCATTTGCCGTTATCTCTGATAAGAAAAACAACCGTAAATACCCATTGGCTGACTACTCATTGACACCAACTATTGCCATTGTTGACCCTGCTTTGGTTGAGTCAGTTCCAGACTTCATCGCAGCTGATACAGGTATGGACGTCTTGACTCATGCTACTGAAGCCTACACTTCAAACTTTGCTAACGACTACACAGACGGTATCGCCCTTCAAACAATCAAACTTGTATTTGAATGGTTGGAAAAATCTGTTAAGACAGCTGACCCAGAAGCACGTGAAAAAATGCACAATGCATCTACAATGGCTGGTATGGCCTTTGCCAATGCCTTCCTTGGTATGAGCCACTCAATGGCCCACAAGATCGGTGCGGTTCACCATACTGTTCACGGACGTACAAACGCAATCTTGCTTCCATACGTTATCCGTTACAATGGTACTCGCCCATCTAAGACGACTACATGGCCTAAGTATAACTACTGGAAAGCTGACGAAAAATTCCAAGATATTGCTAGAATGCTTGGATTGCCTCACTCAACTCCAGAAGAAGCGGTTGAAGCTTATGCCAAAGCAGTTTACGATCTTGGTGAAGCAGTTGGAATCACAATGAACTTCAAAGGCTTTGGAATCGATGAAAAAGCTTGGAAAGACAGCTTGCATGAAATTGCCTTACTTGCTTATGAAGACCAATGTTCACCTGCTAACCCTCGCTTGCCAATGGTAGCTGACATGGAAGAAATCATGGCAGATGCTTACTATGGTTATGCAGAACGTCCAGGACGTCGTAAATAATCGTTTATCAGCCTAGAGGCAGGAAATATCCTGTCTCTCTTTTTTGTAAACTCTGAAAGCGTTGAAATTGGAGTTTCACCTTGAAATAAAGAGAATATACAGATATTATAAAAGATTCTAGAGATATACTTTGAAAATAAAAAAATGGATGAATAAAAAGGGGGAGAAAAAGTAGAAAAGCTGGAGAGAAAATCAACGCCCGTACTTGCAATTCAACTCAAATAGTTATATAATAGGTTTGTTGAAAGGTGATTTGTAGTGATTCAAGTTACTCTTTTCACAATAAAAATTTCATGATTTTCATAAGGAGGAAATCACTAATGGTAGTTAAAGTTGGTATTAACGGTTTCGGACGTATCGGTCGTCTTGCTTTCCGTCGTATCCAAAACGTAGAAGGTGTTGAAGTTACTCGTATCAACGACCTTACAGATCCAGTTATGCTTGCACACTTGTTGAAATACGACACAACTCAAGGTCGTTTCGACGGTACTGTTGAAGTTAAAGAAGGTGGATTCGAAGTTAACGGTAAATTCGTTAAAGTTTCTGCTGAACGTGATCCAGAACAAATCGACTGGGCTAACGACGGTGTAGACATCGTTCTTGAAGCAACTGGTTTCTTTGCTAAGAAAGATGCAGCTGAAAAACACCTTAAAGGTGGAGCTAAGAAAGTTGTTATCACTGCTCCTGGTGGAAACGATGTTAAAACAATCGTATTCAACACTAACCACGACGTTCTTGACGGTACTGAAACAGTTATCTCAGGTGCTTCATGTACTACAAACTGTTTGGCTCCAATGGCTAAAGCTCTTCATGATAACTTTGGTGTTGTAGAAGGATTGATGACTACTATCCACGGTTACACTGGTGACCAAATGCTTCTTGATGGACCACACCGTAAAGGTGACCTTCGCCGTGCTCGTGCTGCTGCAGCTAACATCGTTCCTAACTCAACTGGTGCTGCTAAAGCAATCGGTTTGGTTATCCCTGAATTGAACGGTAAATTGGACGGAGCTGCTCAACGTGTTCCTGTTCCAACAGGTTCTGTAACTGAATTGGTAGCAGTTCTTGAAAAGAACGTTACTGTTGATGAAGTGAACGCAGCTATGAAAGCAGCTTCAAATGAATCATACGGTTACACAGAAGATCCAATCGTATCTTCAGATATCGTAGGTATGTCTTACGGTTCATTGTTTGACGCAACTCAAACTAAAGTTCTTGACGTTGACGGTAAACAATTGGTTAAAGTTGTATCATGGTACGACAACGAAATGTCATACACTGCACAACTTGTTCGTACTCTTGAATACTTCGCAAAAATCGCTAAATAATTCTTGAGTCGATAAAAAGCAAGGCCTATTGGTCTTGCTTTTCTTATATGGAAAAATGGATGACACAATCATCCATTCTTTTTTAATTCTTTTTCAAAAGTATCTGATAGGGTAGTGAAGCTTAATTTCTCTAATGTAAGTGGATGGGTAAAGGAAAGTCGAAAGGCATGAAGCATAAGCCGATTTGTCTTTGATTTACTATTATAGAGAGGGTCACCTGAAATAGGGAAGTTATGATGCGAAAGGTGCACACGAATCTGATGGGTTCGCCCTGTCTTTAGCTTGCAACGAACCAAGGAAGTTTTGTTTGGGAATTGTTTTAATCTACTTACATGCGTTTCAGCATATTGCCCATTTTTTGTATCAACTATTCGTTTTCTGCGGTCATGGCGATCACGCCCAATTTTGTCTTTGAAAACAAGTTCTGTGCTGTTGATATGTCCGTCGACCTGTGCCCAATATTCCCTAGAAATCTCTTTTTTCTCCAGTAAGCGATTGAGAATAGGCAGGATAAAAGGATTTTTGGCAAAGAGAACCAAACCACTGGTTTCCATGTCCAGACGATGAACGACATAGCAGGTTTGGCCAACATAGGCACTGACATGGTTAAGAAGGGCGATTTCGTTTGGCTGATTACCATGCGTTTTCATCCCCTCGGGTTTGTTTACAATAATCAAGTGTTGATCTTGATAAACTTCCTGAATGAGGTTTGGGTTGCCCCAAGGAATTTCTTTTTCGGGATAATCTTCCTTGTCAAAAGTTAACTGGCAAATATCTCCAGGATTCACCACCTCGTTCCAGCGAACTTCTTCTTGATTTATCAAAATATGTTTCTTGGTTCTCAAAAAATGACGGATTTTTCTAGGGATGAGGAGTTGCTCCTCTAGTAATTGCTTAACCGTCATTTGAGGTAGAGAGTCTGGTAATGTAAATGTGAATTGCATACAGATATTGTAACAAAAAAAGCCCTATTTGGATAGGAAATAGCTAAATTCTTGTCTTCCTATGATGAAGATGATAAAATAAACGCATGAAATTAGATAAATTATTTGAGAAATTTCTTTCTCTTTTTAAAAAAGAAACAAGTGAACTAGAGAACTCTGATTCGACTAGCTTACGTCGCTCTCGTAGTGATCGAAAAAAATTAGCCCAAGTGGGTCCGATTCGGAAATTCTGGCGTCGCTATCATCTAACAAAGATTGTCCTTATACTAGGTTTGAGTGCAAGCTTGCTAGTTGGAACCTATTTGTTTGCTGTAGCCAAGTCAACCAATGTCAATGATTTGCAAAACGCCTTGAAAACTCGAACTCTCATTTTTGACCGTGAAGAAAAGGAGGCTGGTGCCTTATCTGGTCAAAAAGGAACCTATGTTGAACTGACTGATATCAGTAAAAATTTGCAGAATGCCGTTATTGCGACAGAAGACCGTTCTTTTTATAAAAATGATGGGATTAACTATGGTCGTTTCTTCTTGGCTATTGTAACTGCTGGTCGTTCAGGTGGTGGTTCTACTATTACCCAACAGCTGGCTAAAAATGCCTATCTGTCGCAGGATCAAACTGTTGAGAGAAAAGCAAAAGAATTTTTCCTTGCTTTAGAATTAACCAAAAAATATAGTAAGGATCAAATTCTAACCATGTACCTTAACAACGCTTATTTTGGAAATGGTGTGTGGGGTGTAGAAGATGCGAGTAAGAAATATTTTGGAGTTTCTGCATCAGAAGTGAGTCTGGATCAAGCTGCGACTCTGGCAGGAATGCTAAAGGGTCCGGAGCTGTATAACCCCTTGAAATCTGTAGAAGATTCTACTAATCGTCGTGATACTGTCTTGCAAAATATGCTTGCAGCGGGTTACATTGATAAAAACCAAGAAACCGAAGCTGCAGAAGTTGATATGACTTCGCAATTGCACGATAAGTATGAAGGAAAAATCTCAGATTACCGCTATCCTTCTTACTTTGATGCGGTGGTTAATGAAGCTGTGTCTAAGTATAATTTAACAGAGGAAGAAATCGTAAATAATGGCTACCGCATTTACACAGAGCTGGACCAAAATTACCAAGCAAATATGCAGGTTGTTTATGAAAACACATCGCTATTTCCGAGGGCAGAGGATGGAACATTTGCTCAATCAGGAAGTGTAGCTCTCGAACCGAAAACAGGTGGAGTTCGTGGAGTTGTCGGTCAAGTTGCTGATAATGATAAAACTGGATTCCGGAATTTCAACTATGCAACTCAATCAAAACGTAGTCCTGGTTCTGCAATTAAGCCTTTAGTTGTTTATACGCCAGCAGTTGAAGCAGGCTGGGCTTTGAATAAGCTCTTGGATAACCATACCATGCAGTACGACAGCTATAAGCTTGATAACTATGCAGGAATCAAAACGAGTCGAGAAGTTCCTATGTATCAAGCCTTGGCAGAGTCGCTTAATCTGCCTGCTGTTGCCACTGTTAATGATTTGGGCGTTGATAAGGCTTTTGAGGCGGGCGAAAAATTCGGACTCAACATGGAAAAAGTTGATCGTGTTCTTGGTGTCGCCTTGGGAAGCGGTGTTGAAACCAATCCTCTGCAAATGGCTCAAGCATATGCTGCCTTTGCAAATGAAGGTTTAATGCCGGAAGCTCATTTTATTAGTAGAATTGAAAATGCTAGTGGTCAGGTTATTGCGAGCCATAAAAATTCACAAAAACGGGTGATTGATAAGTCTGTAGCTGATAAGATGACCAGTATGATGTTGGGGACATTCACCAACGGTACCGGTATTAGTTCATCGCCTGCAGACTATGTCATGGCAGGGAAAACTGGTACAACTGAAGCAGTTTTCAATCCGGATTACGCAAGTGACCAGTGGGTAATTGGTTATACTCCGGATGTAGTGATTAGTCACTGGCTTGGTTTTCCGACCACTGATGAAAACCACTATCTAGCAGGTTCGACTTCAAACGGTGCAGCACATGTCTTTAGAAACATTGCAAATACCATTTTACCTTATACGCCAGGAAGCACTTTTACGGTTGAAAATGCTTATAAGCAAAATGGAATTGGACCAGCCAATACAAGAAATCAAGTACAGAGTAATGAAGAAAATCAGGCAGATAATAGCCTTTCTGATATTAGAAGTCGTGCACAAAATCTGGTAGATGAGGCTAGCCGTGCTATCTCGGATTCGAAGATTAAGGAAAAGGCTCAAACGATATGGGATTCGGTAGTCAATCTATTTCGTTAAGATGCTTGTCAAAGCCTAGCTTTCTTGTTATAATAGATAAGATGGAGGCGTTATGACACTTAAAAAAGCAAGCCTAGCTTGTGCGGTTTGTGGTTCGAGAAACTATTCAATCAAGATAAGCGGAAACCCCAAGCCAACACGACTAGAAGTAAATAAATTTTGTAAACATTGTGGTAAGTATACTACACACAGAGAAACGAGATAGGAGAGAGCGATGCGTTTTATTGGAGATATATTTAGACTTCTTAAAGACACAACATGGCCAACTCGCAAGGAAAGCTGGAGAGATTTTCGTTCTATTATGGAATACACAGCTTTCTTTGTAGTAATTATTTACATTTTTGACCAGTTGATTGTTTCAGGTTTGATTCGATTTATTAACATTTTTTAGAAGGCTAGTGGAGTTAATTACACTAGAAATCTTCTATTTATGAAAGGAAATATCATGGATAGTTTTGATAAAGGGTGGTTTGTTTTACAAACTTATTCTGGTTATGAAAATAAGGTAAAAGAAAATCTATTACAACGTGCACAAACCTACAATATGTTGGATAATATTCTACGTGTTGAAATTCCAACACAAACAGTGCAAGTTGAAAAAAATGGAAAGAGAAAAGAAGTAGAAGAAAATCGCTTTCCAGGTTATGTTCTTGTAGAAATGGTCATGACAGATGAAGCCTGGTTTGTTGTTCGAAACACACCAAACGTTACAGGATTTGTCGGATCTCACGGAAATAGATCAAAACCAACTCCATTATTGGAACAAGAAATCCGTGATATCTTGATTTCTATGGGACAAACTGTACAAGAGTTTGATATTCATGTTGAAGTTGGTCAAACTGTACGTATCATTGATGGCGCTTTTGCAGATTACACAGGTAAAATTACTGAAATTGATAACAACAAAGTGAAGATGATTATCTCTATGTTTGGTAATGATACGATTGCAGAAGTGAATCTCACCCAAATTGCAGAATTATAACCCTAGAGAGGCTTTGCCTCTCTTTTTATGTTCCGTTGAGGGAGAAAGAAGTATAGAATAGAGGAAGTAGACCCATGGGCTTGTGTATTTTGCTAAACTAAATGCAGAAAGGAGAGGTCTATGAATCTAAAAGATTTATATGAAGAAAGTAAGGGAATCGTCCATAAGTGTCGCAAAGATTATCATTTGCATCTGTGGGAGAAAGAGGACTGGGATCAGGAAGGCATGTTATGTCTGTATGAGCTGTTGAGTCGCAACCCAGAGTTACTAGAGGGCGAGCGCCATCGACTTTATGTCTGCTTTAAAACAAAGTTTAGAAATCGTATCCTAGATTACATCCGTAAACAGGAAAGCCACAAGCGCCGTTTTGACAAAGAACCCTATGAAGAGGTGAGTGAGATTAGCCATCGTATAGGAGAAAAAGGACTCAGGCTGGACGATTATTATCTCTTTCACGAACTTCTAAAGAATTACAAATCAAAGCAGAGTATGGAAAAACAAGAATTAATAGATCGTCTAATGGGAGGAGAAGTCTTTAGAGGACGTAAAGCTCTTCTGAGAGAACTTTCCCTAATCTTTTCAGAATTTCGGTAAAGAGGAAAAAAGTCCTTGACAAAGGTAAAAAAGTAGGTATAATAGAAAGAGTTGAAAAGCTCAGGTCCGTTGGTCAAGGGGTTAAGACACCGCCTTTTCACGGCGGTAACACGGGTTCGAATCCCGTACGGACTAT
>NZ_JBJUSF010000025.1:0-35896 GCF_046098195.1 Streptococcus sp. ST14 | reverse complement strand
TTGTCGTTAAAAACATTGTACCGTAAAAGGACTGTTATATGGCCTTTTTACTTTTACACAATTATACGGACTTTATCAAATTATCATGAGTAAAAATAGTAGAACAGAAAAAGCTAAAGTAACAGAAAGTGCAGATTTTGGAGCATATTTTTTAATCTTAGCAGTTTTAGCCGTCGGGGCGCTTGCTTATTTTTCAGAATATTTTGGGACAAGGTGGGCAAAAGTTATAGAAATAGTCGGAGCACCGTTTTCTTTAGGTTTAGGTTTTTTTGCTTTTGATAAAGGTTTTGAACTGCTAAACGATTATAAAAAGAATAAAAGAAAAGAAGACGAAGAGGAAGAAAAAAAACAACACTCAGAACTAAAAAATGTAAAATAAAGGGGTAAAAAATGGCAAGGAAAAAGAAGTAACAAAGAAGCATCACATGTGAATACAAAAACAATGTTTCAATTTGCAGAAGCTAACAGATAAATTTTCTCTTTATCCAGTCTGACTTTTGATAAGTTGGATGTTATATTATTTGAGGTGCCCTATATGAATAAGAAATCCTTTTTTATCATCTGTTCTACGTTGATCATAGCTTCGAATCTTCTCATGATTTCCGTGGTGAACAAGGGAGAAGAAACGGGGAGCAACCTGTTTGTGATTGCTATAGCCTGTGTTATGTTACCAGTCTTTTTATATGCAGTTGAAAACCAACTGACTTCATTGGTAAGAGTAGAATCAATACTCCTGATTCAGTTGACAGTTATATCCCTACTCCGTCTTATCAACAGAATAGGGAGTACGCCTGAAATCCTCAACATTATCATTACCCTTATCGCTTTGGCAAGTGGGACAGCTGCTATCCTTGTTGCGATCATGAGAATATATGAGAACATACGGAAGTGAGGGTGAGTAGTTCTCTATTTTGTATTTTCACATTGTCAAGTTCCCCCAGGGCAAGTATGTTTTTCATGCTTGCTTTTTTAAATTTTTTACAATTCAAGATGTTTTGATGACCATTTATGATTTGAGTGAAAAAAATTAATAAACAGTGATATACTAAACTTGTCAAAGTTGCAACAGGACAAAAATTAAAAATAAAAAGGAGTATTTGTCATGGATACAAAAACAATGTTTCAATTTGAAATTATGGATACTGAAATGCTTGATCATATAGAGGGTGGGGATGTATCTGATATTTATAGAGGGCACGCTTATCAGGAAGGTCCATTTGGTGCTTACCCTTCTATATTAAAAAATTCAGGTCCTTTTCCAGTAAGTGGGTACTGCCCGCGTGGTTATCATGACCGTGGTTATATAGGAGCATGTTTCCATTTATGTGGAATATAGGCTGAAATATAAGAAATGAGGAAGAGTTTCTATGAAAAAGTATCAACTTCTATTCAAAATAAGTGCAGTCTTGTCTTACTTATTTTTCGTATTTGGCCTTTCTCAGCTGACGCTTATTGTTCAAAATTATTGGCAATTTTCTTCCCAGATTGGCAATTTCGTCTGGATTCAAAATCTCTTGAGTTTGCTATTTAGCGGAGTCATGATTTGGATTCTGGTTAAGACAGGTCATGGTTATCTCTTTCACATTCCAAGAAAAAAATGGCTTTGGTATTCGATTTTGACAGTACTAGTGGTAGTGCTCCAGATCTCTTTTAACGTTCAGACAGCTAAACATGTTCAGTCAACTGCTGAAGGTTGGGCTGTATTGATCGGTTATAGTGGGACCAACTTTGCTGAGCTAGGTATCTATATAACTTTGTTCTTTCTGACTCCACTTATGGAAGAGCTAATCTATAGAGGATTACTGCAACACGCCTTTTTTAAGCATTCGAGATTTGGCCTTGATTTGCTTCTTCCTTCCATTTTATTTGCTCTTCCTCATTTTTCAAGCCTGCCTAGTTTGTTAGATATCTTCGTCTTTGCAACATCTGGCATCATCTTTGCTAGTTTGACCCGCTATACCAAGAGCATTTATCCTTCCTATACGGTGCATGTGATCAATAATATTTTCGCGACATTACCATTTTTGCTGACTTTTTTACACAGGGTGTTTAGCTAAAAATAGTAGATTAAAAATAATTATCGATTTTAAGAAGTGAATAATGGAATTTAATATTATTCACTTTTTATTAGTTGATTGGGAAGATTGTACTCTTTGAGTAATTTAAGATGTTTCGATGATAATTCAAGATTTGTATGAAAAACTTTAACAAATAGTGATATACTAAAATTGTCAATTTCAACAGGATAACAATTAAAATTAAAAATAAAAAAGGAGGTATTCGTTATGAATACAAAAACGATGTCACAATTTGAAATGATGGATACTGAGATGCTTGCGAAAGTTGAAGGAGGTTTCGGAGGTTGGGGAGATATGCTTTCTGGTTTATTGGGTGGGCTAGCACCTTCTCCAATTTTGGATCAATTAAATGGTAAGTGGCCTATTATACATTTTTCAAAACCATGTGGTCCTTATGGTATAGGGGGAACTCCCAACTCATGTAATGGTATTTAAAAAGGATTGAAGCTATGAAGGCAAAATATGGGAATCAAATTGTTGATGTTTGGGAAATTGGTCAAGCAACTCCTAAACCAAGTTGGGTAGAGGAAGCTTTTCAAAAAAATTATATGGTTTGGTTGGATAATCATGTGCGCATTCTAATGGCAGGTCTTAACACTTCTCTCGCAACGAATATCAAGTTTGGTCTAGTTGGAACAGCTGGAGGAGGATTCGCTGGTTATGGGATGTATGTTCTTGGTTATCCAGGTGATTATATAGATATCACCAATCATAGAGTTGTTTCTGCTAAAACATTTCACAAAAGTTATCAAATTTTAGAAAATGATTAGATATCATTTAATTGTAATGGAGAAAGCTATGAAAAAAATATTTTTTAAAAAACGGAACATCTTCCTTGCGAGATTGTTCCTAGGTCAGTTGCCCTTACTTGTCTCTACTTATCTATTTCTATCTCGTCAGTTTTTAAATTTTTCCTTAGTTTTCCAATTTCTTTTAGTGGTTATTAACTTGGCTTCTATTTTGGTTACTGTTTACCTTACTAGGGAAATGAGGATAAGAGAGTTTGAAGATGATGATTTGGTTAGTCCTAGAACCAATCAACTCATGTTCATCGGATTGACAGGTTTTATGTCTATTATTTGTTTGTATAGGGGTATCACAGCGGGAGAATCCTACCAACAACTAATTGCCTATATTGGCGCCATTCTCTGCTTGCTTATCATGCTGTTGCTCATTTGGGGTTTGAAGTATTATAAAAAGTAGTTTGTTTTATATGGGACTAACCTATGGTCTGGCAAGGGGAGGTACTAGGCTAGTTGTTGCCTTGTAGATAGTAGGAGGAGTTATATGAAAAAACATCCTATTCTTTTCAAAGCGAGTGCAATTCTTTCTTATTTGTTTCTGTTTTTCGGACTGTTTTGGACAACCCAATTTTGGAGCAATTATTGGGAGTTCTCGTCTTGGGTAGGAAATCTTATCTGGATTCGAAACATCATCAGCCTTCTCTTTATCTGCTTGATAGTTTGGATTTTGGTCAGGTCGGGCCATGCTTATCTTTTTCGCATCCCTAGGAAAAAGTGGTTGAGCTATTCTATTCTGACGGTGTTAGCAGCCATTGTGCTTATCTGCTTTAACTATCTGACAGCTAAACACGTTCAGGGGACGAACGAAGGTTGGAATTTGTTTATTGCCTATAGTGAGACCAATTTTGCGGAGTTTGGTGTTTACCTAACCTTAATCGTACTAGGACCTCTGATGGAAGAATTGGTATGTAGGGGACTGCTTCAACATGCCTTCTTTAAGAATTCGAGGTGGGGGCTGGATCTTCTCTTTCCGTCATTCTTATTTGCCTTGCCCCACTTTTCTAGTTTGCCAAGTCTCGCAGATATTTTTGTCTATACGGCAGTGGGCTGTCTATTTGCCTGTCTAACACGTTATACGAAGAGTATCTATCCTTCTTATTCGATTCATATTGTTAATAATATCATCGCAAACTTACCATTTTTGCTCACTTTTCTACATAGAGTCTTGGGGTAAAAAACAAAAGGTTTGCTTTTCAGCCATAGAGGAGGTTATCATGTATAAACACTTATTTTTCCTAGATTCAAAAACCTTAGACTGGTTGACACCTTATATTCTAGTCTTGGCTTCTGACACCATTGCCTTTAATGTTTTTGTGCTAACCTTTGTATCTGTTGTGGCCTTTTATTTCCTAAATCCCATGCTATCTTTAATGGCTATCTTCTTAGGAGCTGGCTATGTTGTCGGATTTTGGCTACTAAAATGGTTTGTTTTGGAAAGACTAGAGTTAAAGGATGACTTGTAGGGAAGTTTGTTTGTTGAGGAGGATAATTTTATGAAGTTTTTTGATAAATTTCATGCCTTTTGCTTTGGATTTTTAGTACTACTAATCGTCATTACAGTTCCTTATACGATTAACCATGGGGATTTTTTTCAAAATGAATCTGAATTGATTATTGTAAGTCTTCTAGTAACCTCGCTGAGTGTTGCTTATGCTAGACAGTTTGAAATGATTTCTTTTGGGATGTTAAGCAAGAAACAACTTTTGCTTTTCATTGAAATCTTTCTTCTAAGTCTGCTTGAGACGCTGGTTTATATTCATTTCTTCGCTGTTTCTTCTGGCGCAGGAGTTCAACACTTGGCGGAAGTCAGCAGAGGAATTTCTCTGTCTTTGATTTTGACTTCCTCAGTTTTTGGCCCCATCCAGGAGGAACTCATTTTCAGAGGACTTCTTCAAGGTGCGGTTTTTGACAACTCTTGGTTAGGGCTTGTGCTAACTTCCTCTCTCTTTTCTTTCATGCATGGACCTTCTAATGTCCCTTCGTTTATTTTTTATCTACTTGGGGGCTTGTTGCTGGGTTTTGCTTATAAAAAGAGCCAAAACCTATGGGTTTCTACTCTAGTCCACATGTTTTACAACAGTTGGCCACTCCTATATTATTTATAAAAATCATGAAAAGGTAAGTAGGAGATGGTGCTTGCCTTTTTCAAGTTATAATGATAGCCCGAGCCAATTGAGATGCTTTTCTTTGAGAATCGGGCGTGGAGCGGTTGACGAATAGGCCAAAAACTAGTAGAATAGTAAGGAAACTTTATACGGAGGAAAGAAATGGATTTGGGTGATAATGAGCTAACACTGACTCCCATACCTGGGAAAAGTGGCAAGGCTTATATGGGTAGCTATCCTGATGGGAAGCGCATCTTTGTAAAAATGAACACCTCTCCAATCCTACCTGGTCTAGCTAGAGAACAAATTGCTCCACAATTATTATGGAGTCGCCGTTTGGCAGATGGGCGTGATATGTGTGCTCAAGAATGGTTGACAGGCAAGATATTGACCCCCTATGATATGAATCGTAAGCAAATCGTCAATATTTTAACCCGTCTTCATCGCTCGCGTCCCTTGATGACACAGTTGAGTCGTTTGGGATATGCCATGGAAACACCTGTAGATTTACTACAGTCTTGGCAAGAAACGGCTCCAGATGCTTTGCGTAAAAATCATTTTATCAGTGAAGTGATGGCTGATTTACGTCAGACTATTCCAGGATTTAGAGAGGACTATGCGACCATTGTCCATGGAGATGTACGACATAGTAATTGGATTGAGACAGACAGTGGCTTGATTTATTTGGTGGATTGGGATTCGGTTCGCTTGACCGACCGCATGTTTGACGTTGCTCACATGCTCTGCCATTATATTCCAGAACATCAGTGGAAGGAATGGTTGACCTACTACGGTTATAAGTACAATCAAACGGTATTAAATAAATTGTATTGGTACGGTCAATTGTCTTATTTGAGCCAGATTTCCAAGTATTATATGAACCAAGATTTAGAAAATGTCAATCGGGAGATTCATGGCTTGCGTCACTTCCGAGACAAGTATGGAAAGAGAAGATGAGAGTTAGAAATCGTAAAGGGGCGACAGAATTACTAGAGGCAAATCCCCAGTATGTAGTCCTCAATCCCTTGGAAGCCAAGGGGAAATGGCGGGACTTGTTTGGCAATGATAATCCCATTCATGTGGAAGTTGGAAGTGGAAAGGGTGCCTTTGTTTCAGGTATGGCCAAACAAAATCCGGACATCAATTATATCGGGATTGATATTCAAAAGTCTGTTTTGAGCTACGCTTTGGACAAGGTGCTTGAAGTTGGAGTGCCTAACATTAAGCTCTTGTGGGTAGATGGTTCTGACTTGACTGACTACTTTGAAGACGGTGAGATTAATCGCTTGTATCTGAATTTTTCAGATCCATGGCCTAAAAAACGCCATGAAAAGCGTCGTTTGACCTACAAGACTTTCTTGGATACCTTCAAGCGTATCTTACCTGAAAATGGAGAAATTCATTTCAAAACGGATAACCGTGGCTTGTTTGAGTACAGCCTAGTGAGTTTTTCTCAATATGGCATGAAGCTCAATGGTGTTTGGCTCGATTTACATGCCAGTGATTTTGAAGGCAATGTCATGACAGAATATGAACAAAAATTCTCCAACAAGGGGCAAGTTATCTACCGAGTTGAGGCTCAGTTTTAATCTAAAGGGATTTCAAAAACTGTTTCTTACTCAAAAGTTAAACGAATCATATATTCCAAGGATTTAGTTCTGTATTGCACAGGATTAGGTCCTTTTAGTTTGATTTTGAAACAGTTGATTTTTGCTAAGAGTGTATTTGTGGCCAGATAAGTGGTATAATGAAAAGGTTATGAGAAATAGTATAAATCCTCTTGTATTCTATCTTTTCTTTTTCCTTGTGATAGGTAGTTTGATTTTTTCTGATTATCAACAACATAGACAAGTAGAGGTGCAGGCTGAAAAAGAGGTGCAAGTAGAAAAAACTGAGACAACTATTGAAACCAGTGAAGGAGAGGAAAATAAGGTTATCGAAGACAGATTGGCCACGATGACCTTGGAGGAGAAAGTAGGACAATTATTTTGGGCCAGAGTTCCTTCTGATCATCAGATAGAAGATCTTCAATCCTATCATTTGTCTGGTTATATCTTATTTGGAAGAGATTTTGAGGGGCGAACTATAGACGATATGAAGGCTTTGACAAAGGACTACCAAGCTGCTGCCAAGATTCCTTTGTTGATTGGTTCAGATGAAGAAGGAGGGACAGTGACTCGTATTAGTTCGATTTTAGAAACTCCTTTCCAATCTCCTATGGCACTTTATCAGCGAGGGGGAATGGAGGCGGTACTTTCTGATACGAAGCAAAAGGCAGAACTACTAAAATCTGTTGGGATCAATGCTGGACTTTTCCCGGTTGCAGATCTTGCAAGGGATCAATCTGCTTTCATTTATGATCGAACGATTGGACAAGATGCCCAAATAACTGCAAGCTATGTTCAACAGGTTGTAGAAGAACTTAAAAAGAGTAAGGTTGGGTCAACCTTGAAACATTTTCCAGGATATGGCGATAATGGAGACAGTCATACTGCCATTATCCAAGATAATCGTTCTCTGGATGAATTAAGACAAGCCGATTTTCTTCCTTTTCAAGCTGGGATAGATGCAGGGGCGGATAGTGTCTTAGTCTCTCACAATATCCTATCTAAAATCGATACAGTGCCGTCATCCATCTCCCCAAAAATCACGGATCTTCTTCGAAATGAATTGCATTTCAAAGGTGTCATTATGACGGATGATTTTGATATGGCAGGCATAGCCGATTTTGTCAATCAGGACGAGGCTGCTTTTCAAGTGATTCTAGCTGGAAATGACCTGATTCTAGGGTCATCCTATCAAACCCAGATCCCTTATCTATTAAAGAAAATTTCCTCTGGAGAGTTGACAGAAGAACGTATTGATGAGTCTGTCAGACGTATTTTAACTTGGAAATACGACTTGGGCTTATTAGGAGTGGCGCAGTAAGTCTTGTAAGCCTAGATAAAAAGCTTCAAGGTCAAATCCTTGCAGGTTGGTTCGATTTGTGTTATACTTGTATCAAGAATATGAGAAAGAGAGGCGGGGAAATATCTTCGCCTCTTGCTTATGAGGAGGTGGACGCAATCGCAACAATCGTAGAATTAGTCAGAGAAGTTGTAGAACCTGTCATTCAAGAACCTTTCGAACTCGTGGATATCGAGTATGGAAAGATTGGCAGTGACATGATTCTCAGTATTTTTGTAGATAAACCTGAAGGAATTACCTTGAACGATACGGCAGACTTGACAGAAATTATCAGTCCTGTCCTAGACACCATCAAGCCAGATCCCTTCCCAGAACAATATTTCCTAGAAATCACCAGTCCAGGTTTGGAACGTCCTTTAAAAACCAAGGATGCCATTGCTGGAGCGGTTGGGAAATACATCCATGTCGGGCTCTACCAAGCCATCGATAAGCAAAAAGTCTTTGAAGGAACCTTGTTGGCCTTTGAAGAGGACGAGTTGACTATGGAATATATGGACAAGACGCGTAAGAAAACTGTCCAAATTCCATACAGTTTAGTATCAAAAGCACGTTTAGCAGTTAAATTATAGAAAAAGAAAGGATAGCTTTTGAGGATTCAAAAGTGAAGAAAACATGAGTAAAGAAATGCTAGAGGCCTTCCGCATTTTGGAAGAAGACAAGGGAATCAAAAAAGAAGATATCATCGACGCAGTAGTAGAGTCGCTTCGTTCCGCTTATCGCAGACGCTATGGTCAATCTGATAGCGTAGCTATTGACTTCAATGAAAAAACAGGTGACTTTACAGTTTATACGGTCCGTGAAGTTGTTGATGAAGTATTTGATAGCCGTTTGGAAATCAGTTTGAAAGATGCTCTTGCCATTAATTCAGCCTATGAACTTGGAGACAAAATCAAGTTTGAAGAAGCACCTGCTGAGTTTGGTCGTGTAGCAGCTCAATCTGCCAAACAAACCATCATGGAAAAAATGCGTAAGCAAACACGTGCCATCACATACAACACTTACAAAGAGCATGAACAAGAAATTATGTCTGGTACTGTAGAACGCTTTGACAATCGCTTCATCTATGTCAACCTTGGCAGCATCGAAGCCCAATTGTCAAAACAAGACCAAATTCCTGGAGAAGTGTTTGCTTCTCATGATCGTATCGAAGTATATGTCTATAAGGTTGAAGACAATCCTCGTGGTGTCAACGTATTTGTTAGCCGTAGCCATCCAGAAATGATCAAACGTTTGATGGAGCAAGAAATTCCAGAAGTTTATGACGGAACTGTTGAAATCATGAGCGTGGCTCGTGAAGCTGGTGACCGTACTAAGGTTGCCGTTCGTAGCCATAATCCAAATGTGGACGCTATCGGTACAATTGTTGGACGTGGTGGTGCTAATATCAAGAAGATTACCAGCAAATTCCACCCAGCTCGCTACGATGCCAAGAGCGACCGTATGGTGCCAATCGAAGAAAATATCGACGTTATCGAGTGGGTAGCAGATCCAGCTGAATTTATTTACAATGCCATTGCTCCTGCTGAAGTTGACCAAGTTATCTTTGATGAAAATGACAGCAAACGTGCCTTGGTGGTCGTTCCTGATAACAAGCTTTCTCTTGCTATCGGTCGTCGTGGGCAAAACGTTCGCTTGGCAGCTCACTTGACTGGTTACCGTATCGATATCAAGTCTGCTAGCGAATTTGAAGCCATGGAAGAAGCTGGTTCGGTAGATTTGGAAGCAGAAAACGATACTGTAGAAGAATAAAAGCTGCTGAGGAGGGAAAGATGAAAACGAGAAAAATCCCTTTGCGCAAGTCTGTTGTGTCTAACGAAGTGATTGATAAGCGTGATTTGCTCCGCATTGTTAAAAACAAGGAAGGACAAGTCTTTATCGATCCGACAGGCAAGGCCAACGGCCGTGGCGCTTATATCAAGCTAGACAATGCAGAAGCCCTAGAGGCGAAAAAAAAGAAGGTCTTTAACCGCAGCTTTAATATGGAAGTTGAAGAAAGCTTTTATGACGAGTTGATCGCTTATGTGGATCACAAAGTGAAAAGAAGAGAGTTAGGACTTGAATAAGCAAAAGATAAGCAATCTCTTGGGACTTGCTCAGCGAGCAGGGCGGATCATATCGGGTGAAGAATTGGTAGTCAAGGCCATTCAAGACGGCAAGGCCAAGTTGGTCTTTCTAGCCCATGATGCTGGACCCAATCTGACCAAGAAGATTCAAGATAAAAGTCAGTATTATCAAGTAGAAATTGTAACCGTGTTTTCAACACTGGAATTAAGCATAGCAGTCGGGAAATCGAGAAAGGTTTTGGCTGTAACAGATGCTGGATTTACAAAGAAAATGAGGTCTCTTATGGAATAGAAGAGGAGGACATGATTTGTCTAAGAAAAGATTGTACGAAATCGCAAAAGAACTTGGAAAAGAAAGTAAAGAAGTTGTAGCGCGTGCAAAAGAGTTGGGCTTGGATGTGAAAAGCCACTCATCAAGTGTGGAAGAAGCTGTCGCTGCAAAAATCGCTGCCAGCTTTAAGCCTGCAGCTGCTCCGAAAGAAGAAGCAAAACCTGCAGCACCAAAAGCAAGTGCAGAAAAGAAAGCCGAAAAATCTGAGCCAGCTAAACCAGCTGTAGCTAAGGAAGAGGTAAAACCGGCTGAGCCAGTTGCTCCGAAGGCAGAAAAAGTAGCAACAAAACCGCAAAGCCGTAATTTCAAGGCTGAGCGTGAAGCCCGTGCCAAAGAGCAGGCAGAACGACGCAAGCAAAATAAGGGCAATAACCGTGACCAACAACAAAACGGCAACCGTCAGAAAAATGACGGCCGTAATGGCGGAAAACAAGGTCAAGGCAACCGCGACAATCGTCGCTTTAATGATCAAGCTAAAAAACAGCAAGGTCAGCAAAATCGTGGAAACGAGCGCCGTCAACAAGAGGACAAACGTCCAAATCAAGCGACTCCACGCATTGACTTTAAAGCCCGTGCAGCAGCCCTGAAAGCAGAGCAAAACGCAGAGTACGCTCGTTCAAGCGAGGAACGTTTCAAGCAGACTCAGGCTGCCAAAGAAGCCTTGGCTCAAGCTAACAAACGCAAGGAGCCAGAGGAAATCTTTGAAGAAGCTGCTAAGTTAGCTGAACAAGCGCAACAAGTTCAAGCAGTGGTTGAAACAGCTCCTGTGAAAAAAGAAGTTGCAGTGGATACACGTCGTAAGAAGCAAGCCCGACCAGACAAAGAGCGCGATGATTACGATCGCGAAGAAGATGGTCCTAGAAAACAACAAAAGAATCGAAGTAGTCAAAATCAAGTGAGAAATCAAAGAAATAGTAACTGGAATAACAACAAAAAGAACAAAAAAGGCAATAACAAGAACAACCGTAATCAGACTCCAAAACCTGTTACAGAACGTAAATTCCATGAATTGCCAACAGAATTTGAATATACAGATGGTATGACTGTTGCGGAAATCGCAAAACGTATCAAACGTGAACCAGCTGAAATCGTTAAGAAACTTTTCATGATGGGTGTCATGGCCACACAAAACCAATCCTTGGATGGGGAAACAATCGAACTCCTCATGGTGGATTACGGTATCGAAGCCAAGCAAAAGGTTGAAGTGGATAATGCCGACATCGAACGTTTCTTTGTCGAAGATGGTTATCTCAATGAAGATGAATTGGTAGAGCGTCCACCAGTTGTAACTATCATGGGACACGTTGACCACGGTAAAACAACACTCCTAGATACCCTTCGTAACTCTCGTGTTGCGACAGGTGAAGCAGGTGGTATCACTCAGCATATCGGTGCCTACCAAATCGTGGAAAATGGCAAGAAGATTACCTTCCTTGATACACCAGGACACGCGGCCTTTACATCTATGCGTGCGCGTGGTGCATCTGTTACCGATATTACTATCTTGGTCGTAGCGGCAGATGACGGGGTTATGCCTCAGACAATTGAAGCCATCAACCACTCAAAAGCGGCCAACGTTCCAATCATCGTAGCCATCAACAAGATTGATAAACCGGGTGCCAACCCAGAACGCGTCATTGGTGAATTGGCAGAGCATGGTGTTATGTCAACTGCTTGGGGTGGAGATTCTGAATTTGTTGAAATCTCAGCTAAATTCAACCAAAATATCGATGAACTCTTGGAAACAGTCCTTCTTGTGGCTGAAATCCAAGAACTTAAGGCAGACCCAACAGTGCGTGCGATCGGTACAGTTATCGAAGCGCGCTTGGATAAAGGAAAAGGTGCGGTCGCAACCCTTCTTGTTCAACAAGGTACCTTGAATGTTCAAGACCCAATCGTTGTCGGAAATACCTTCGGTCGTGTTCGTGCTATGACCAATGACCTTGGTCGTCGTGTTAAGGTTGCAGGCCCATCAACACCAGTTTCTATCACAGGTTTGAACGAAGCGCCAATGGCGGGTGATCACTTTGCCGTTTACGAGGATGAAAAATCTGCGCGTGCAGCAGGTGAAGAGCGTGCTAAACGTGCCCTTATGAAACAACGTCAAGCTACCCAACGTGTCAGCCTTGAAAACCTCTTTGATACCCTTAAAGCTGGTGAACTCAAATCAGTTAACGTTATCATCAAGGCCGACGTACAAGGTTCTGTTGAAGCCCTTTCTGCCTCACTTCAGAAAATCGATGTGGAAGGTGTTAAAGTGACCATCGTTCACTCAGCGGTCGGTGCGATCAACGAATCAGACGTGACTCTTGCGGAAGCTTCAAATGCCTTTATCGTTGGTTTCAACGTACGCCCTACACCGCAAGCTCGTCAACAAGCAGAAGCTGACGATGTGGAAATCCGTCTCCACAGCATTATCTACAAGGTTATCGAAGAGATGGAAGAAGCCATGAAAGGGATGCTTGATCCAGAATTCGAAGAAAAAGTTATCGGTGAAGCAGTTATCCGTGAAACCTTCAAGGTATCTAAAGTCGGAACTATCGGTGGATTCATGGTTATCAACGGTAAGGTTACCCGTGACTCTAAAGTCCGTGTTATTCGTGACGGTGTTGTTATCTATGACGGTGAACTTGCAAGCTTGAAACACTACAAAGACGACGTCAAAGAAGTTACAAACGGCCGTGAAGGTGGATTGATGATCGATGGCTACAATGATATCAAGACTGATGATGTGATTGAGGCTTATGTCATGGAAGAAATCAAACGATAAGATTTTTTGCTCCTTTCTTAGGTGGTGAGGGACGCAAGCAAACCGATGGTTTCATTGCTTATTTTTGAGCCTAGGGTCTCAAAAATCCCCTGTGATGGGACTGATAAATCAGTTCCATCACTTTCACCACGGCGAAAGAAGCGGATGATTTCAAATTGAACTTCGTTCCAATTTGAAATGAAAATCAATAAGTTTAAAAATAGCTAGGTCTGCTGGCCTAGCTTTTGGTTCAAAGTAGAGAAAGGAATATCATGGCAAATCATTTCCGTACGGATCGTGTGGGCATGGAAATCAAGCGTGAAGTCAATGAGATTTTGCAAAAGAAAGTCCGTGATCCGCGTGTCCAAGGTGTGACCATCACAGATGTTCAGATGCTAGGTGACTTGTCTGTTGCCAAGGTTTACTACACCATTTTGAGTAACCTTGCTTCAGATAACCAGAAAGCTCAAATCGGGCTTGAAAAAGCAACTGGTACTATCAAACGTGAACTTGGTCGCAATTTAAAATTGTACAAAATCCCAGATTTGACTTTCGTCAAAGACGAATCCATCGAATATGGAAACAAGATTGACGAGATGCTACGCAATCTGGATAAGAACTAAGAAGGAGGGGCAACCCTCTTTTTTGGTGGAGGAATGGCTATAAAATATACTGGAGGAATCTTTCCAGAGTTAAACATTATTAAGAAGCTTTATAAAATTCAGCTTGTATGATATTATAGGAAATGAAAGAGTGAGATAAAACGATTTTTCAGCGATAGCCAGCAAGGCTGGTATCGTTAATATTTTGAAAGTGTAGTTAAACGAGGGAAGATAATATGGGACTTATAAAAACTCTAGCTAAAACTTACGGGAATTACTTTTTGACCATGCAAGGTGTAAAAGTCATGAAAACGATAAAGAAAGATGATAATGCCGTTGTCGGTTTTGGGAAACTCTTTATTGCAGACAAGTTAATGGATACGGCTCGGTGGCTCATCAAGCCAGAGGATAAAAAATGAAATTTTTCTGGGGACTTCTTGCCATTATTTTTATAAAACCGATTATTGGAATTATGAAATTCTTTTGGATGATCATCTCTTTTGCAGTCCAATTGTTGTTTTACAAGATAGTATTTAAGATATTGGAATGGCTCTTTAAACTTATTTAGGTCGTAATTCAAGTCGCAGAGAACTAGCAGGAACTCCACTGCTAGTTTTTTAATCTCTTTCCTTATGGTATAATAAAACAAGCAAAATCATTTTAGAACATACAATGGAGGTCGTCATGGACAATATCATCGATGTGTCAATTCCTGTTGCAGAAGTGGTGGACAAGCATCCAGAAGTTTTGGAAATCCTAGTGGAGTTAGGTTTTAAACCCCTTGCCAACCCCTTGATGCGTAATACAGTTGGTCGCAAAGTATCGCTTAAGCAGGGCTCTAAGCTTGAAGGAACTCCTATGGACAAGATTGTCCGCACACTGGAAGCGAATGGCTACGAAGTGATTGGGTTAGACTAATGGCAGATGAACGAATTCATGTCCTGCGGGATATTTTGTTAGAATTGCATAATGGCTCCTCTCCTGAGTCGGTTCAGGAGCGCTTTGATGCGACCTTTACAGGTGTTTCAGCCATCGAGATTTCCCTTATGGAGCACGAGCTGATGAACTCAGACTCAGGTGTCACCTTTGAAGATGTCATGGAACTCTGTGATGTTCATGCCAATCTTTTTAAAAATGCTGTTAAGGATGTCGAAGTTGCAGATACCGAGCACCCAGGTCACCCAGTTCGGATTTTCAAAGAAGAAAATCTAGCCCTCCGTGCGGCCTTGATTCGTATTCGGAGATTGTTGGATACCTATGAGTCTATGGAAGATGAAGAAATGCTGGCGGAGATGCGCAAGGGCTTGGTGCGTCAGATGGGTCTTTTGGGGCAATTTGACATCCATTACCAACGTAAGGAAGAGCTCTTCTTCCCCATCATGGAGCGCTATGGACACGATTCACCTCCAAAAGTTATGTGGGGAGTGGATGATCAGATCAGGGAACTCTTTCAAACAGCTTTAGCGACAGCCAAGTCACTACCAGAAGTGTCAATTAGCAGCGTAAAAGAAGCTTTTGAAGCTTTTGCGACAGAGTTTGAAAGTATGATTTTCAAGGAAGAATCTATCCTTCTCATGATTCTCCTTGAGTCCTTTACTCAGGATGACTGGCTTCAGATTGCGGAGGAGAGCGATGCCTATGGCTATGCTATTATCCGTCCGTCTGAGAAATGGGTGCCAGAACGCCAGAGTTTTGTTGAGGAAAAGAGTGAAGAGGAGCCTGTACAGCTAGATACGGCAGAGGGTCAAGTTCAGCAGGTTATTGATACGCCAGAAGGACAGTTTACCATTACCTTTACCCCTAAGGAAAAGGAAGCAGTGCTGGACCGCCATAGTCAGCAGTCTTTTGGTAATGGCTATCTTTCAGTCGAGCAGGCTAATCTCATCCTCAATCACCTCCCCATGGAAATTACCTTTGTCAATAAAGACGATATTTTCCAGTATTACAATGACAATACGCCAGCTGATGAGATGATTTTCAAACGAACGCCGTCCCAAGTCGGGCGCAATGTCGAACTCTGTCATCCGCCTAAGTATTTGGACAAGGTCAAGGCTATCATGAAGGGACTTCGTGAGGGGACCAAGGACAAGTATGAAATGTGGTTCAAGTCTGAGTCGCGAGGTAAGTTTGTCCACATCACCTATGCTGCAGTACACGATGAAAACGGAGAATTCCAAGGTGTACTGGAATACGTTCAGGATATCCATCCCTACCGTGAGATTGATACGGACTATTTCCGTGGATTAGAATAAGGAGAAAAAATGAGTTACGAACAAGAATTTATGAAGGAATTTGAAGCTTGGGTCAATACCCAAATCATGATTAACGACATGGCGCACAAGGAAAGCCAAAAAGTTTACGAAGAAGACCAGGACGAGCGTGCCAAAGATGCCATGATTCGCTACGAGAGTCGCTTGGATGCTTATCTGTTCTTGCTTGGTAAGTTTGAAAACTTCAAAGTAGGCAAGGGATTCCATGATTTGCCAGAAGGCTTGTTTGGTGAGCGAAATTATTAAACGAGAAAGATTCTTGATTTTTCACTAAAATCTTGATAGAATGTTTATGTTAAATCCTTGTCAGAGCAGGGATTTTTTATTGAAAGGATTTTATCATGTCAAAGAAACTCAATCGTAAAAAACAATTGCGAAATGGCCTCCGTCGCGCAGGTGCCTTTTCAAGTACTGTGACTAAGGTTGTAGATGAGACAAAAAAAGTCGTGAAGCGTGCAGAACAGTCAGCAAGCGCAGCTGGTAAGGCTGTTTCTAAAAAAGTTGAACAAGCAGTAGAAGCTACCAAAGAGCAAGCTCAAAAAGTAGTTAATTCTGTAGAAGATTTTGCAGCAAATTTGGGTGGACTTCCACTTGATCGTGCCAAGACTTTCTATGATGAAGGAATCAAGTCTGCTTCAGATTTCAAAAACTGGACTGAAAAAGAACTCCTTGCCTTGAAAGGAATCGGCCCAGCTACCATCAAGAAATTGAAAGAAAATAGCATCAAGTTCAAGTAATTTTTCTTTAGTCTTGCATTTCCGAGAAAAACTTGCTACAATAGAGCCATTAGAGGTGTTTTGAATCCCACATTTTACAGAAAGTGGCGGCGCTGAGAAGTCCACAAATGTGTCAAAACTGGTTGCTAATGACTGAAAAAATGAAATATTTCTGTCTTTTTATTTTAAAGACTAAAGATGCGGGCTTGGCCCGAAATTGGGTGGTACCGCGGATAAACACATTCGTCCCTGTCATGTAGATGGCAGGGATTTTCTTTTGCGTCTTAGTCAAAGGAGCTTGTTATGAAGCAATCTTTTAAAACAAGTAAACTCTATTATGGTTTTCCTATCTTCATTTTGGGGTATCAGGATCAGAATTTTGGACACAATATTACGACCTGTAGCTCCTCTTATAGCTTGGGAGATTGGCTAGCCATTGGTGTCGGAGCTGAGGAAAATGCGGCTGAGCAAATCAAGCATTACCAGAAGTTTACTGTGAATATTCCTGATGAAAATCTCATGCTCGAGATGGAGCAGGCTGGTTTTATCAGTCATAGAGAGAAATTGAAACACCTGGGGCTAGACTACGAGATTTCTGAACGGACTCAGGCACCGATTTTAGAGGTTTGTCCAGTCGTTTTGGATTGCCAAGTGGATCGGATTATCGAAGAAGATGGAATCTGTCATATCTTTGCCAAGATTCTTGATCGACTGGCTAATCCTGAACTCTTGGATGATAAGGGGCATTTTAAAAATGACTGTTTTGCGCCGACTTACTTTATGGGGGACGGTCACCAGCGCGTTTATCGCTATTTAGATAACCGTGTTGACTCTATGGGGAGCTTCATAAAGAAAGCGAGGAAGAAGGATGTCAAGAACTGAATTACCAGAACGATTAGAAACCGAACGACTCGTCCTACGAGTTCGTACAGTGACTGATGCTGAAGATATCCATGCCTATGCTAGTTTGCCAGAGGTCGCCTATCCAGCAGGTTTTCCGCCCGTCAAGACCTTGGAAGATGAAATATATTACCTAGAACATATCCTTCCCGAGCGCAATGAAAAGGACAATCTCCCAGCTGGCTATGGGATTGTCGTCAAAGGAACCGATAAAGTTATTGGTTCTGTTGACTTCAATCACCGCCATGCGGATGATGTGCTAGAGCTTGGCTATACCTTGCACCCAGACTATTGGGGCCAAGGTTATATACCAGAAGCAGCGCGTGCTTTGCTTGATTTAGCTTTTAAAGAACTGGGTCTTCACAAGATTGAGCTGAGTTGTTTTGGTCACAATCTCCAAAGTCAACGAGTCGCAGAAAAACTTGGATTTACCCTCGAAGCTCGCATAAGAGACCGTAAAGATGCCCAAGGAAACCGCTGTGATGATTTGAGGTATGGCTTGCTGAGGAGTGAGTGGGAGGTGATTTGATGCATCTTTTCATCATTGGTGCTCCAGCATCAGGAAAAATGACCATTGGTCAAGAATTATCTCGACTGACGGATGCTACCCTATTTTATAACCATCAAGCTATCGATTTTGCACTAGAAATCTATCAGGACTATACAGAGGAAATGTGGGAATTTGTTCGTGGAATCACCTTTTCATTCCTTGGAGCAAGTGCAAGAAATCAGCGATCAGTAATTTTAACAGACGTAATTGATTTTTCAAATCAGTACCAGCTGATGTATTTAAAGCAAATTCAAGATTTGTTGAATGACTATCATCAAGAGATTCTTTTTGTTGAATTGGAAACAAGCCTTGAGGAGCGCTTACATCGAAATCAAACGGAGAACCGGTTGAAGCACAAGCCCTTGAAACGACATATTGAGGTATCTGAAAGAGAAATTTTAGAGACCACTGAAACCCTTCAATTACATTCTCAACATCAACCGAATGAGCTGCACCACTACTTTAAAATAAATAATACGAATTTGTCTGCAGAAGAAGCTGCTAAGCAAATTCAAAATAAAATGAATACAATAGAGAAAGGACAAACACATGTCTAAAGAACTTTCACCTAAATACAATCCAGCCGAGGTTGAGGCTGGTCGTTACCAAAAATGGCTTGATGCGGATGTTTTCAAGCCTTCAGGAGATCAAAAGGCGAAGCCTTATTCTATCGTGATTCCACCACCAAACGTAACTGGTAAACTTCACCTTGGTCACGCTTGGGATACGACTTTGCAGGATATCATCATCCGTCAAAAACGTATGCAAGGTTTTGATACCCTTTGGCTTCCAGGGATGGACCATGCGGGGATTGCCACTCAGGCTAAGGTTGAGGAGCGCTTGCGTGGAGAGGGCATTACACGTTATGACCTAGGTCGTGAGAAATTCCTCGATAAGGTCTGGGAATGGAAAGACGAATATGCCACTACTATCAAGGAACAATGGGGCAAGATGGGGCTCTCTGTAGACTACTCTCGTGAGCGTTTTACTCTTGACGAAGGATTGTCAAAAGCTGTTCGCAAGGTCTTTGTGGACCTTTACAAGAAAGGATGGATCTACCGTGGTGAATTTATTATCAACTGGGACCCAGCAGCTCGCACAGCCCTTTCTGATATCGAGGTTATCCACAAGGATGTCGAAGGTGCCTTCTACCATATGAACTACATGCTGGAAGACGGTTCACGCGCCCTTGAAGTTGCCACAACTCGTCCTGAGACTATGTTTGGTGACGTTGCGGTAGCGGTTAATCCAGAAGACCCACGCTACAAGGACTTGATCGGAAAAAATGTCATCCTTCCAATCGCTAATAAATTAATCCCAATCGTTGGTGATGAGCACGCAGACCCTGAGTTTGGTACTGGTGTCGTGAAAATCACACCTGCCCATGATCCAAACGACTTCTTGGTTGGTCAACGCCATAACTTGCCACAAGTCAACGTCATGAACGACGACGGAACCATGAATGACTTGGCCTTCGAATTTTCAGGAATGGACCGTTTTGAAGCTCGTAAGGCAGTCGTTGCCAAGTTGGAAGAAATCGGTGCTCTGGTTAAAATCGAAAAACGTATCCATAGTGTTGGTCACTCAGAGCGGACTGGCGTTGTGGTTGAGCCACGCTTGTCTACGCAATGGTTTGTCAAGATGGACCAATTAGCTAAGAATGCCATTGCCAACCAAGACACAGACGACAAGGTAGAATTCTACCCACCTCGTTTCAACGATACCTTCCTCCAATGGATGGAAAATGTCCATGACTGGGTCATCTCTCGTCAGCTCTGGTGGGGTCACCAAATCCCTGCTTGGTACAATGCTGAGGGGGAAATATATGTCGGCGAAGAAGCACCTGAAGGTGACGGATGGACTCAGGACGAAGACGTCTTGGATACGTGGTTCAGTTCGGCCCTTTGGCCATTCTCAACCATGGGCTGGCCTGATGTCGACTCAGAAGACTTCAAACGTTATTATCCAACATCAACTTTGGTGACTGGTTATGATATTATTCCGTTCTGGGTGTCTCGGATGATTTTCCAAGGTTTGGAATTTACTGGCAAGTCGCCATTCAAAAATGCCTTGATTCATGGTCTCATTCGTGATGAGCAAGGTCGCAAGATGTCGAAATCTCTCGGTAACGGGATTGATCCAATGGATGTTATTGATAAGTACGGAACAGATAGCCTTCGTTGGTTCCTTTCAAACGGTTCTGCACCAGGGCAAGACGTGCGCTTCTCTTACGAGAAAATGGATGCTTCATGGAACTTCATTAACAAGATCTGGAACATCTCTCGCTACATCCTCATGAACAATGAAGGCTTGACCCTTGAGCAAGCAACTGCCAATGTGGAAAAAGTTGTCAACAAAGAAGCTGGCAATGTCACAGACCGCTGGATTCTCCACAACCTCAACGAAACGATCGGAAAAGTTACTGAAAACTTTGATAAATTTGAGTTTGGTGTGGCTGGACACATCCTCTACAACTTCATCTGGGATGAGTTTGCGGACTGGTACGTTGAGTTGACTAAGGAAGTCCTTTATAGTGACAACGAAGAAGAGAAAGTCATCACACGTTCTGTTCTCCTTTATACTTTGGACAAGATCCTTCGTCTCCTTCACCCAATCATGCCATTCGTGACAGAGGAAATCTTTGGACAAATCTCAGAAGGATCTATCGTTACAGCGGAATACCCAACTGTTAACCCAGCCTTTGAAGATCTTGCTGCTCACACAGGTGTGGAAAGTCTTAAAGACTTGATCCGTGCTGTTCGGAATGCGCGTGCAGAAGTAAACGTAGCACCAAGCAAGCCAATCACCATCCTTGTGAAGACTAGCGATAGTGATTTGGAAGCCTTCTTTAACAGCAATGTTAACTACATCAAACGCTTCACAAATCCAGAACACTTGGAAATCGCATCAAACATCCCTGCACCTGAACTCGCTATGTCAAGCGTCATCACAGGAGCAGAAATCTACCTGCCACTCGCAGACCTCCTCAACGTCGAAGAAGAACTGGCTCGTCTCGACAAGGAACTGGCTAAATGGCAAAAAGAACTGGATATGGTCGGTAAGAAGCTCTCTAACGAACGCTTCGTAGCCAATGCCAAACCAGAAGTCGTTCAAAAAGAACGCGACAAACAAGCCGACTACCAAGCGAAATATGATGCGACCGTCGCACGTATTGATGAGATGAAGAAGTTGGTGAAATAAACTATAAACCTCGGCAATTTGCTGAGGTTTTTGGTATAATAGATAACAGTGTGTATTTTATGTAATATATTTTTATTTTTTAAAAGGCTTAATCATGATTAATATAATAGATTTATTTAGCGGTGCAGGTGGATTAACTGAGGGATTCAGAAATCAGCAATATAAAATATTGGGACACGTAGAGAAAGAAAAAGCAGCTTGTGAAACTTTAAAACTTAGGGAAGTATATTATTATTTAAAGGAAAAAAATAAATTAGGACTTTATAATGACTTTTTAAATAGTAAGACTAGTATAGAGGATTTGTTGAAACATGTACCTCAAGAAAAATTGAATAAAATTCTTAACTTTGAAATTAGTCAAGAAAATATTCACAGTATTTTTAGTTTTTTTGATAATTTAGGGGAAAACGTTGATGGAATTATAGGAGGTCCTCCATGCCAAGCTTATTCAACCATTGGAAGAGCTAGAAATGCTAGTAAAAAGTCTTCAGATGAAAGAATTTATTTATATAAATTTTATATACATTTTTTAAACAAGTATCAACCCCAATTTTTTATTTTTGAAAATGTAAAAGGATTATTGAGTTTTAGAGATGCTGATGATGAGTTTTTATTGCCTAGAATGAAAAAAGAATTTGAAGAGGCCGGCTATTCTTTAGGTTATGAAGTTTTAAATACTAAAAACTATGGTGTTCCACAATCAAGAGAAAGACTTATTATCTTTGGAGTGATGAACAGGAAAAAAGAACTTATTCAGGAATTCTTTAAAAATCTTAAAAAATATGAAGAAAATGAGGTGGATGTTAAAACAGCTTTTCAGGGATTACCTAGTTTAAAGGCGGGAGAAGTAAACAATTCTTATACAAATTTATCAAATGATTATGTTGAACAAAATTTTTTACAGGATTCTAAAACGCCATTAACTCAAAATATTGCAAGACCAAATAATAGCAACGATTTAGCAATTTATAAAATTGTAGCAGAAGCTAAGAAAAATGGTAAAAATATTAAATACAGTGAACTTGACTCAAAGCTAAAAACCCATAAACATACGGATAAATTTTTGGACAGATTCAAAGCTCTTTCATGGAATTCTCCATCACATACAGTAGTTGCCCATATTTCAAAAGATGGTCATCATTATATTCATCCAGATACAAAACAAAATAGATCAATTACTGTGAGAGAGGCAGCTAGATTACAGGGATTTCCGGATAATTACTATTTTTTAGATTCTAGAACCAGTGCTTTTACACAAATTGGTAATGCAGTTCCTCCAATTTTTAGTAAAAAGATGGCTGATGCGATTTTAACATTGGAATTTAAATAAAAATCAACATATGTTCATCATTATTTAGAAATTGAACATATGTTGATTTTTTAGTTACAAAAGATCGAACGCAGCAAGAAGTTGAGGAGCTACAGCATTCCAGATTGTTTTTAAGGTATCAAATTGAGGGAAATTATGAGCATCATGCATTAATGTGTTTAAATGCTCCGTTGCTTTTATACTTGAAAATTCGTCAATTAGGCTTTGAACTCTATTTGGGGCTATTTTCCCTTTTCTAGAAAGCAGTCGAATCATAGTTTCATACTTAACCTTAAATGAGAGAGGATCAACTTGATTTTCAGCAGTCAGTTTTTTTGGAGTGTTATTTATTCTGATTAAGTCATCATTACTTGCTTCCTCCCAGTAGCGTTTCAATAATACAGTTGTTGTACTTTCAATCATTGCACGTAGTAGTAGGCCTTGGGTTAGAATGAATCGATTGATATCTTTATCTTCTGCTGCTTCTATCATCTCCTCTCTTAGCCTTCGGATTTTAGTACCAATATTTTGTGGAACTCTAAAATTAGCTGGGACTAGTTCTTTATACACACTGTGATCCTTTTTATATGAGGTAGTTGATTTTATTGCAGAATCTAAAATATTTTGTTTTGTTTTTTCTGGGACATCAACATCATCATTTTCTAATGCTTTGCTAATTTTATTGATTCTTTCTTTATCTTCGGTTGATAATGTGGTTTCTGCTAAAGAAGGAGTTTTTTGAATATTTTCTTGTGCTTTTTTCTCTTTTGCTTCGGAACGTCGCTTTTTCCATTCTCTTTGAATAATTCCTATTAGTTTGTTAAGATTTTCTTTGATTTCTATTAATTCGTCATCAGCTTCTCATCTAATAGATTGTCTATCTGTTGAAATAAAATCTTTTTTATTATCATCATCAAGAAAATCAATATTAAAGTAACCGGCTGCATAACTATAGAAATTATCATTTGCTCTATCTTGAAATTGTGTAACAGATTGTTCACTCGCTAGCTTTCCTCTAGACAGTACTGAAAACCCACGTTGATTGGCCTGTAAAGGTGTTTTCTTGGTGCAAATAATCCCGTTTATATGATACTCTTTAAGGTTATGAATGACTATTTGAGATTGTTTATTTGTAAGAGTTTCAAAATCATCTGGAAAAGAAAAAGTAAACTCAATTTCGTCTTTCTTAGGTCGTATACTATTGATAAATACCTCTTCATCTAATTCCTTAATGGTACCGTCATCGCTTGCTAAAGTTACTAAAAAATCTGTACGGGAATACTTGTTAAATCTTTTAGAAAGGCTATCATATAATGTATCGATTTTAGTCAGATTTTTTAAAGTAATGTCTTTAATGGTTATTTTTGTACCATTTGGTTCGTCGGTTTGAACATTATAATGGATTGTTTTTGGATGATAGGTATTATTTGATGAGCCCTGTATGTCATTATAATTCAATTCAAAAGAGTTTAGTTTCTTATTTTGAATGCTATCAATAATAATTGTATTAGCAATACCAAATAAAGCTAGTTTTCCAAGTCCTTTTTTTCCTGTAACTTTTCTGCCGTTTTTCGATAGTCCGGTTTCATTTTTTTTATCATTTATTTT
Source organism: Streptococcus sp. ST14 (assembly GCF_046098195.1). Classification (NCBI taxonomy): domain Bacteria; kingdom Bacillati; phylum Bacillota; class Bacilli; order Lactobacillales; family Streptococcaceae; genus Streptococcus; species Streptococcus sp. ST14. The sequence continues at coordinate 11,644 of NZ_JBJUSF010000025.1, read as the reverse complement.
ATCTGTCAATCGTCTATTTCTAGCAATGGTCAAAAAATTTTCATTCAGCTCTTGTGCTGACATACCATTGCCGTCGTCTGATACGGTTATTATTTTTTCTCGATAATTAATATGAATTTTAACATTATGGCTATCAGCATCCCAAGAATTGCTGATGAGTTCGGCAATTGCCTGTGGTAACTGTTTATATAATCCAATACCTAGATGTTGAATCGTTGCAGCATGGTAGTTAAGTGTAAATTCTTCAGACATATCGGACTCCTGTGTTTAATATTTTGTTAAATATAGTATATCATATTTTAAAAGTAAAATATCGTTAATACTGGTCATTCATTTTGATTCAAATCTATTTTGTATTGGATTCATAATAGTAGTTTGACAACACGGTAAGTGCTGCTGCAACAACATTTATTATTTTTTTGACATAAGCTTCCTCCAAATAATATTTTTAAATTTACCATGTGATAAAATCAATTGATTTTTACTTAATAAATCATAGATAAATCTATTTTAACCTTTGACTATTCCGCAAAATTATCGTACAATAAAGAGTACATGATAAAATGAGGTCAGAGTCCGTTCGCTCTGGCGATAGTAGTAAAAATGAGGAGAAACGCTTTGGAATTAGAAGTATTTGCTGGGCAAGAAAAAAGTGAACTATCTATGATTGAGGTAGCGCGTGCTATCTTGGAACTTCGTGGTCGCGATCATGAGATGCATTTTAGTGATCTTGTAAACGAAATTCAAAACTACCTTGGAACATCAAACAGCGATATCCGCGAAGCTTTGCCTTTGTTCTACACAGAGTTGAACTTTGACGGTAGCTTCATCTCACTTGGGGACAACAAATGGGGTCTTCGTTCATGGTATGGTGTGGACGAAATCGACGAAGAAATCATCGCTCTTGAAGAAAGTGACGACGATGAAGTAGCACCAAAAGCTAAGAAAAAACGTGTCAATGCCTTTATGGATGGTGATTCAGATGCCATTGACTACAATGCAGATGATCCAGAAGACGAAGATGCATACGAAGCAGACCCAGCTCTTTCATATGATGATGAAAATCCAGATGATGAGAAAAATGAAGTGGAAGCTTATGATGCGGAAATCAACGAAATCGCCCCTAATGACTTGGGTGAAGACGTGGATCTCAACGAAGAAGACGACGAGTTTTCTGACGATGAAGCTGAAACGAGTGAAGAAGAGTAAAAGACTTCACAGAGGAGATCGCCTGATCTCCTTTTTTGTTCCTTGAGCGTGTTGCCCGTTTGAATGCGGATCTTTAGTTTTTTTCTGAAAACAATCTCCTTTTTTGATCTTTTACCAATTCGGGTTGACAAATGATCTGCTTTGAGGTATTATATTGTTTGGGCACCTCTTTTAGAGGTCGGGGCTCCCTAGTTACTAGGGAGCTGTTTTTGTTTTTTCAGGAAGTTTTCTTGAAATGTCGTTATTCATAAGGGTCTTGTTTTCTATCTCCCCTCGTAGTTAACAAGACCTTGAGCATTTTAGAAAGAGGAATTTATGTCTACGAAATATATTTTTGTAACTGGTGGTGTGGTGTCGTCTATTGGGAAAGGGATTGTCGCAGCAAGTCTGGGGCGTCTCTTGAAAAATCGTGGTCTCAAAGTAACCATTCAGAAGTTTGACCCTTATATCAATATCGATCCGGGAACCATGAGTCCTTACCAGCACGGAGAAGTCTTTGTGACAGATGATGGGGCTGAGACAGATTTGGACTTGGGGCACTATGAACGTTTCATCGATATCAATCTCAACAAATATTCCAACGTGACAACTGGTAAAATTTACAGTGAAGTTCTTCGTAAGGAGCGCCGTGGCGAGTACCTTGGGGCAACTGTTCAAGTTATTCCTCATATCACAGATGCTTTGAAAGAAAAAATCAAGCGTGCCGCTCTAACGACCGACTCTGATGTCATTATCACAGAGGTTGGTGGAACAGTTGGGGATATCGAGTCCTTGCCATTTTTAGAGGCTCTTCGTCAGATGAAGGCAGATGTGGGTGCGGATAATGTTATGTATATCCACACAACCTTGCTTCCTTATCTCAAGGCTGCAGGTGAGATGAAGACCAAGCCAACTCAACATTCTGTAAAAGAATTGCGTGGTTTGGGAATTCAGCCAAATATGTTGGTCATTCGTACAGAAAAACCAGCTGGTCAAGGCATTAAAAACAAGCTAGCTCAGTTTTGTGACGTGGCTCCAGAAGCTGTTATTGAATCTTTGGATGTTGAACACCTTTACCAAATTCCACTGAATTTGCAGGCACAAGGCATGGACCAAATTGTTTGTGACCATTTGAAACTAGATGCACCAGCAGCGGATATGACGGAGTGGTCAGCCATGGTGGACAAGGTCATGAACCTGAAAAAACAAGTTAAGATTTCCCTCGTTGGTAAGTATGTGGAGTTGCAAGATGCCTACATCTCTGTGGTTGAAGCCTTGAAACACTCTGGGTATGCCAACGACGCAGAAGTGAAGATTAATTGGCTCAATGCCAATGATGTGACAGCAGAGAATGTAGCAGAACTCTTGTCTGATGCGGACGGAATCATCGTACCAGGCGGTTTCGGTCAACGTGGTACGGAAGGGAAAATCCAAGCCATCCGTTATGCGCGTGAGAATGACGTTCCAATGTTGGGAGTCTGCTTGGGAATGCAGTTGACTTGTATCGAGTTTGCTCGCCACGTTTTGGGTCTTGAAGGTGCCAATTCTGCAGAACTTGCACCAGAAACAAAATATCCTATCATTGATATCATGCGTGATCAGGTTGATGTTGAGGATATGGGTGGCACCCTTCGTTTGGGACTTTATCCGTCTAAGTTAAAACGTGGTTCTAAAGCAGCGGCTGCTTATCATAATCAAGAAGTGGTGCAACGCCGTCACCGTCACCGTTATGAGTTTAACAACGCCTTTCGTGAACAGTTTGAGGCAGCAGGCTTTGTTTTTTCAGGAGTTTCTCCAGACAATCGTTTGGTAGAAATCGTGGAGATTCCTGAAAATAAATTCTTTGTAGCTTGTCAGTATCACCCTGAACTTTCAAGTCGTCCAAACCGCCCAGAAGAACTCTACACTGCCTTTGTTACTGCAGCAGTTGAGAACAGCAATTAGCAAAATCAGAACCTTTGAGAACAATCTCAGAGGTTTTTTATTCATTCAGGAAAATCTTGCTAACTCAGGCGCTTGCCAATAAGAATCAGAAGTTTTCTTTCCACAGTAATGGAAGAGATTTTCCTTGCTCATATACGGCTTCCCTATTTGTCCTAGAGCCCTTTTTGTGTTACAATGAATGGTATGAAAGCTAAGAAATTATGGATGACTGGCTTGACTGTGGCTGGTCTAAGTGCCCTTGCTTTAGGGGCTAAAAAAGCAGCAGATAACCACAAACTCATGAAGACGCAAGAAGAGTTGACCGCTATCGTGCGCGAACTTTTCTCAGATATGGGTGAGATTGCGACTCTCTATGTTCAAGTCTACGAAAGTAGCCTAGAGCGACTTGTCGGAGGAGTCATTTTCGAGGATGGCCGTCATTACACCTTTGTCTATGAAAATGAAGACCTGGTCTATGAGGAGGAAGTCTTATGATTACTCCCAATAGTATAGAAGAACTAGCAGGTTTTGTCGAGCAAGATGGCAAGAAGGTCTTTCTTTTTGTGGCGGACTGGTGTGGCGATTGTCGTTATATCTATCCTGCCTTGCCAGAGATTGAGGAGACAAATCCAGAGTTCACATTTATTCGAGTGGACCGTGACCAGTACATGGATCTAGCCAAACTCTGGGATGTGTACGGGATTCCTAGCCTTGTTGTGCTAGAAAAGGACAAGGAAATCGGCCGATTTGTCAATCGCGACCGTAAAAGCAAGCAACAAATTAACGACTTTTTAGCAGAACTGAAATAGGAGAAAAGGAAAGAATGATTTTTACATATAATAAAGAGCATGTTGGCGATGTCCTTATGATCATCGTGAAAAACAGCGGAGATGCCAAACTAGACGTGGAGCGCAAAGGCAAGGTAGCCCGTGTTTTCCTCAAAGATAATGGGGAAACAGTAGCTTGGAATATTTTCGAAGTTTCAAGTTTGTTCGAAATTGCAGAGCGCGGTCAAGTCTTTTTGACAGATGAGCAAGTAGCACGTTTGAACCAAGAATTGCAGGCGGAAGGATTTACAGAAGAAATTGTCAATGACAAGGAACCTAAGTTTGTTGTTGGTGAGATTGTTGAGATGGTAGCCCATCCAGATAGCGACCACCTCAACATCTGTCAAGTGGCCGTTGCAAGTGATAAGACAGTGCAAATCGTTGCAGGGGCTCCCAATGCGCGTGTTGGGTTGAAAACCATTGTAGCTCTTCCTGGAGCTATGATGCCAAAAGGCAATCTCATTTTCCCAGGCGAACTTCGTGGTGAAAAGAGTTTTGGTATGATGTGCAGCCCTCGTGAACTTGCCTTGCCAAATGCTCCGCTAAAACGTGGGGTTATTGAATTATCAGAAGACCAAGTTGTCGGAACTCCATTTGACCCAGCCAAACACTGGACGGCCTAGGAAATTGTCGGTATTTGATAGACCAGATAGAGGGGGATAAGATGGCGAAAAATGTAGTGATTACAGGAGCGACCTCAGGAATCGGTGAAGCGATTGCGCGTGCTTATCTGGAGCAGGGGGAGAATGTCGTTCTAACAGGGCGACGGACAGACAGACTAGAGACTCTCAAGTCAGAGTTTGCAGAAACTTTTCCTAATCAAACTGTTTGGACCTTTCCACTGGATGTCACGGATATGACCATGGTCAAGACTGTCTGCTCCGATATTTTGGAAACGATAGGGCAGATTGATATATTAGTCAATAACGCTGGACTAGCTCTTGGCTTGGCTCCCTATCAAGACTATGAAGAATTGGATATGCTGACCATGTTGGATACCAACGTCAAGGGTTTGATGGCAGTTACTCGCTGTTTCTTGCCTTCTATGGTAGCAGCCAATCAAGGTCATATTATCAATATGGGATCGACCGCAGGAATCTATGCCTATGCTGGGGCAGCTGTTTACTCAGCCACCAAGGCTGCGGTCAAGACTTTTTCAGATGGTTTGCGAATTGATACCATCGTAACGGATATCAAGGTGACCACTATTCAGCCAGGAATTGTCGAAACAGATTTTTCTGCGGTACGTTTCCACGGTGACAAAGAGCGTGCTGCAACCGTCTATCAGGGAATTGAGGCCCTGCAAGCTCAAGACATCGCAGACACAGTTGTCTATGTGACCAGTCAACCCCGTCGTGTGCAGATTACAGATATGACTATTATGGCCAATCAACAGGCGACTGGATTTATGGTTCATAAAAAGTAAAAAATTTTCCTCGAAAAGTTACAAATTTCTGTAACTTTTTTGATTTCCTACGAATAGATAAGTAGGAGGAAGAAAATATGTATAATAAAGTTATCATGATCGGGCGCTTGACGTCTACACCAGAATTGCACAAAACCAACAATGACAAGTCAGTAGCGCGAGCAACTATCGCTGTGAATCGTCGTTACAAAGACCAAAACGGTGAACGTGAAGCTGATTTTGTCAATCTTGTTCTTTGGGGGAAATTGGCTGAAACCTTGGCAAGTTACGCAACTAAAGGTAGTCTTATCTCTGTGGATGGAGAACTTCGTACCCGTCGTTTTGAGAAAAATGGTCAGACTAACTATGTGACCGAAGTTCTCGTGACAGGATTCCAACTCTTGGAAAGCCGCGCCCAACGTGCCATGCGTGAAAATAACGCAGGTCAAGACTTAGCAGATTTGGTCTTGGAAGAGGAAGAATTGCCATTTTAAGCATAGAAGAGCCTGAGTCAATCTCAGGCTTTTTATCTTGAGAAAGTCAGACTTTTTTCTTGACTATTTCTGACCAAGTGATACAATAGAACTATAAATTAGCACTCATATATAAAGAGTGCTAATAATATGTAGTTTATCATGGAGGAAAACAGATGTTGAAACCATTAGGAGACCGTGTGGTCTTGAAAATCGAAGAAAAAGAACAAACTGCTGGAGGCTTTGTCCTTGCGGGCTCAGCCCAAGAAAAAACAAAAACAGCCCAAGTTGTAGCTACTGGACAAGGTGTTCGTACCTTGAATGGTGACTTGGTTGTTCCAAGCGTTAAGCCTGGAGACCGTGTCTTAGTTGAAGCCCACGCAGGTATTGATGTCAAAGATGGCGATGAAAAGTACATCATCGTTGGCGAAGCTAATATTTTGGCAATCATTGAAGAATAGAAGGAGAAAGTAAGTATGTCAAAAGAAATTAAATTTTCATCTGATGCTCGTTCAGCTATGGTCCGCGGTGTCGATATCCTTGCAGATACTGTTAAAGTAACCTTGGGACCAAAAGGTCGTAACGTTGTGTTGGAAAAATCATTTGGCTCACCACTCATCACCAATGACGGGGTGACCATTGCCAAAGAAATCGAGTTGGAAGACCATTTTGAAAACATGGGTGCCAAATTGGTATCAGAAGTAGCTTCAAAGACCAATGATATCGCAGGTGACGGAACGACAACTGCAACTGTTTTGACCCAAGCAATCGTCCGTGAAGGAATCAAAAACGTCACTGCAGGTGCCAACCCAATCGGCATTCGTCGTGGGATAGAAGCAGCGGTTGCCGCAGCTGTAGAAGCCTTGAAAAACAATGCCATCCCTGTTGCCAATAAAGAAGCCATCGCTCAGGTTGCCGCTGTATCTTCTCGTTCTGAAAAAGTTGGCGAATACATCTCTGAAGCCATGGAAAAAGTGGGCAAGGACGGAGTCATCACCATTGAAGAGTCACGTGGTATGGAAACAGAGCTCGAAGTCGTTGAAGGAATGCAGTTTGACCGTGGTTACCTTTCACAGTACATGGTGACAGATAGTGAAAAAATGGTGGCTGACCTTGAAAATCCATACATCTTGATTACCGACAAGAAGATTTCCAATATCCAAGAAATCTTGCCTCTTCTAGAAAGCATTCTCCAAAGCAATCGTCCACTCTTGATTATTGCAGATGATGTGGATGGCGAAGCTCTTCCGACTCTTGTATTGAACAAGATTCGTGGTACTTTCAATGTAGTTGCTGTTAAGGCTCCTGGTTTCGGTGACCGTCGTAAAGCCATGCTTGAAGACATCGCTATTTTGACAGGTGGAACTGTCATCACAGAAGATCTTGGTCTTGAGTTGAAAGATGCGACAATTGAAGCGCTTGGTCAAGCAGCTAGAGTGACTGTGGACAAAGACAGTACGGTTATCGTAGAAGGTGCTGGCAATCCTGAAGCTATTTCTCACCGTGTTTCGGTTATCAAGTCTCAAATCGAAACAACAACTTCTGAATTTGACCGTGAAAAATTGCAAGAACGCTTGGCAAAATTGTCAGGTGGTGTCGCAGTTATCAAGGTCGGAGCTGCAACTGAAACTGAGTTGAAAGAAATGAAACTCCGCATTGAAGATGCCCTCAACGCTACTCGTGCAGCCGTTGAAGAAGGAATCGTTGCAGGTGGTGGAACTGCTCTTGCCAATGTCATTCCAGCCGTTGCTGATTTGGAATTGACAGGAGATGAAGCGACAGGACGCAATATTGTTCTCCGTGCCTTGGAAGAACCAGTTCGTCAAATCGCCCACAATGCAGGATTCGAAGGGTCTATCGTCATTGACCGTTTGAAAAATGCGGAAGTTGGTACAGGCTTCAACGCAGCGACTGGCGAGTGGGTCAACATGATTGAAGAGGGAATCATTGACCCAGTTAAAGTGAGTCGTTCAGCTCTTCAAAATGCAGCATCTGTAGCCAGCTTGATCTTGACAACAGAAGCAGTCGTAGCCAATAAACCGGAACCAGCAGCCCCAGCTCCAGCAATGGATCCAAGCATGATGGGCGGGATGATGTAAACTTTCGATACGAAGCAATTCATAAGAAACACAAAAGGAGAGAAGAACATTCCCTCCTTTTAAGGTTTTCTATTCTAAATAGATTTGAGCTCTCCTAACTTATATGATAAAATAAGACTAGAAGAAGGAGAAGAACATGATCGATGTAGAAAAAATTCTGAGCAAGATGAATCCCAATCAGAAGATTAATTATGACCGTGTCATGCAGAAAATGGTTCAGGTTTGGGAAAAAAATGAGCAACGTCCAACTATTCTCATGCATGTTTGCTGTGCTCCTTGTAGTACCTACACTCTCGAGTATCTGACCAAGTACGCTGATGTGACCATCTATTTTGCCAATTCCAATATCCATCCCAAGGCAGAATACCACAAGCGGGCTTACGTCACCAAGAAATTTGTCAGTGATTTCAATGAGCGAACAGGAAATACGGTCCAGTATTTAGAAGCGCCTTATGAACCCAATGAATACCGGAAGTTAGTCAGAGGACTGGAAGAAGAACCCGAAGGTGGTGACCGTTGCAAGGTTTGTTTTGATTACCGTTTGGATAAAACAGCACAGGTAGCTATGGACTTGGGCTTTGACTACTTTGGTTCAGCTTTGACCATCAGTCCCCATAAGAACTCTCAAACCATCAACAGCATCGGAATCGATGTGCAAAAGATTTACACCACCCACTATCTTCCAAGTGATTTCAAGAAAAATCAAGGCTACAAGCGCTCGGTGGAGATGTGCGAGGAGTATGATATCTATCGTCAATGTTATTGTGGATGCGTCTATGCAGCTCAAGCTCAGAACATTGATCTTGTTCAGGTTAAGAAGGATGCTACGGCTTTCTTGTTGGATAAGGATGTTGAAAAAGACTATTCCCACATCAAGTTTACTGTTACTAAATTAGATATATAGAAACCAACCCAGTTGTAAAGCTGGGTTTTTCAAATAAAAAAACCAGGGCTCTCACCCCGGATTGACAACTTTACCGATTCTTTAGTTCTATGTAGCGTTTGTACCAAATGTTGACATAGGCCTCTGAGAAAGGACCGCGTCCATTGTTGATCCAATCAACAAGGATTTTAACATGCTCTTTCAAAATATAGTCTAAATCATCAGAATACTTCATTTTACGTTTATGGCGCTCATACTCTTCAACGTCCAAGAGACGCTTTTCACCATCAGTGAAGACCTTGACATCCAAATCATAATCAATGTATTTCAGGGCTTCCTCATCTAGATAGTAGGGGCTAGCCATATTGCAATAGTAGGAAATCCCATTATCGCGAATCATAGCAATGATATTAAACCAATATTTTTTGTGAAAGTAAACAATAGCCGGTTCTCGAGTCACCCAACGACGACCGTCACTTTCGGTAACAAGTGTGTGGTCGTTGACGCCGATAATGGCGTTCTCTGTTGTTTTTAGTACCATGGTGTCTCGCCAAGTACGGTGAAGACTCCCATCATGCTTATAACTTTGAATTGTAATAAAGTCGCCTTCTTTTGGAAGTTTCATAACTAACCAACTTTCTACAATTTATAAGTTTATCGTTTACTATTATATCATAAATCGGTCTAATTTTTTTGAATTTTACACGAAAATATTAAAGATATTCTCTGAGAGCGCTAGCTATATCCGAAAAATCATAGCCTTTTCTAGCTAGGACTTGAGTTAAACGTTGCTTTAGTTCGTAACCTTCATATTTACGAGCATATTTAGAATATTGTTTATCCAGTTCTTTAAAAATAAGCTCTTGAGTCGTTTCTTGGTCGACTTGACTGTCCAAGTCATCAAAGGCACTTTTAGCATCAGAATAGGAGAAGCCTTTGTTCGTCAAGTTTTGGATAATCTTATCTTGCAAGGCACGAGAGGGAAGCTTTCCATTGTATTTTTTAAGCAGTTTTTCTGCAACACGTTGAGCAATCTCTGAAAAATCAAAATCCTTTAAAACCTCTTCAATAGTTGATTTGGCAATCCCTTTTTGAGACAGTTTTTGAGCTAGCACATAGGGTCCCTTATCTCCAAAAAGTTGATTGGCATTGATGATGGAATAAGCATACTGATGGTCATTAATCCAGTTATCTTCTTTTAGGTTAGCGATAACTTGACTAGTGATTTTTTCATCAAGATCATACTTTTTCAGATACTCACGAACTTCCTTTTCGGTTCGAGCTTTAAATGATAGATGGTAGAGGGCGAGATTCTTACCATAAGAAAACTGAGCAAAGCCCTGTATCTCGATTAATTCTTCCTTGCTAACCACCTTATCTTTAGACAACATAAAACGGACAATGGTATCTTCCGTGATATAAGATGTTTGCTGTCCATCTAACTCCATCAAGTAGAGACGTTTTTTCTTTTCAAGTTTTGTGATTTTCATAGTTCTATTATACCCTAAAATGTGATAAGATAGGGGTATGAATCTGAAAGTCAAACAAAAAATACCTTTAAAAATCAAGCGGATGGGTATCAATGGTGAGGGAATCGGTTTCTACCAGAAAACCCTCGTTTTTGTGCCAGGTGCCCTCAAAGGAGAAGATATCTATTGTCAGATTACTTCTATTAAACGCAACTTTGTTGAAGCAAAATTACTAAAGGTTAATAAGAAGTCTAAATTTCGAGTCGTACCAGCTTGTACGATTTATAATGAATGTGGTGGTTGCCAAATCATGCACCTCCACTATGAAAAACAGTTAGAGTTCAAAACGGATCTGCTCCACCAAGCCCTGAAAAAATTTGCCCCTGCAGGATATGAAAACTATGAAATCCGTCCAACTATCGGAATGCAGGAACCAAAGTACTACCGTGCTAAGCTTCAATTCCAGACTCGGAAATTTAAAAATCAGGTCAAGGCAGGTTTGTATGCGCAAAACTCTCATTATCTCGTAGAGTTAAAAGATTGTTTGGTGCAAGATAAGGAAACCCAAGTGATTGCGAATCGCCTAGCTGAACTTCTTACTTACCACCAAATTCCAATCACAGATGAGAGAAAAACACTCGGTGTTCGCACCATCATGGTACGCAGAGCAAGAAAAACGGGGCAAGTTCAGATAATCATTGTTACGAATCGTCAGCTTAATTTAACCCAGCTAGTAAAAGACTTAGTTAAAGATTTTCCAGAAGTCGTCACAGTTGCAGTCAATACAAATACAGCAAAAACAAGTGAAATCTATGGTGAAAAGACAGAAATTATCTGGGGTCAAGAGAGAATTCAAGAAGGAGTACTCGACTATGAGTTTTCTCTCTCACCCCGAGCTTTTTATCAACTTAATCCGGAGCAGACAGAAATTCTCTATAGTGAAGCAATTAAGGCTTTGGATGTCAGAAAAGAAGACCATCTAATCGATGCTTATTGTGGTGTTGGGACGATCGGATTTGCCTTCGCAAATAAGGTCAAGAGTCTTAGAGGAATGGATATTATTCCAGAAGCCATAGAAGATGCCAAGAGAAATGCTCAAAAAATGGGGTTTGACAATACCCATTACGAAGCGGGGACAGCAGAAGAGATTATTCCACGCTGGTATAAAGAAGGCTACCGAGCGGATGCCTTGATAGTTGACCCTCCTCGTACAGGCTTAGATGATAAGCTGTTGGAAACCATTCTGACCTACGTTCCAGACAAAATGGTCTATGTATCCTGCAATGTTTCGACCTTAGCGCGAGATTTGGTTAAACTAGTAAAAGTCTATGACCTCCAGTATATCCAGTCGGTCGATATGTTTCCCCACACTGCACG